>JAGRBZ010000129.1 GCA_020433805.1 Anaerolineae bacterium | reverse complement strand
TCCGCCTCCGGCTACGAAATGACATACGGGACTTTAATTATCGAACTCAGGTTAATAAATTAGGTGCAACATCATTTCCTCACGACTTCGAAAAATTACCGAATTTATGCGGCACCAGTAAAAACTCCTATCGTTTCGCTATTTCATCTTGCTTCGTGTTCACATTTATGCTAACATTTTAGTATGAGAATCATCAAATTCTACCGAACCGAAAACGGGAACAGTCCCGTTGAAGCGTTCTTAGATTCTTTGTCAGGCAAACAAGCTCAAAAGGTCATTTGGGTTTTGCGCCTAATTGAGGAACTTGATGTGGTCCCCGGTCAATATCTGAAAAAATTGGTTAACACAGATGATATCTGGGAAATTCGAGTTCAATTCGGGGGTAACATCTTTCGGTTGCTCGGTTTTTTTGAAGGGGAAGCCTTGATGATATTGACTAATGGTTTTGCCAAAAAGAGCCAAAAAACACCGCGCCAGGAAATAGAGTTGGCTACTCGGCGGAAAAATGCGTATTTATCCCGAAAGAGAAAAAAATGAGTGACATAAAACGCTATACAGAAAAACGAATGAGTACAGATGCAGAATTTGCTGACGGATTTGAGTTTGGCTATGCCAATTTCAAAATTGGCGTCATGTTAAAACAGGCGAGAGAAGCAGCAGGAATGACTCAGGAAGAAGTAGCTCGCCAGTTAAATACGACAAAATCAGCCATTTCTCGAATAGAAAATCATGCAGAAGATATTCGATTATCAACCCTGAACCGATATGCTAAAGCGGTAGGAGCTAATCTACAAATCAGGTTAGCTCCTATGGTATAAGCGTAGCCTTGCCTCACATCTCCAGAAAATTATCCCCTGAATTCAATGTGCCGCTCGTTATAAATGGGGTGTCCAGCAATATTCGTCGGGAACGGCTCAGGCGGTGATGGATTTTGCGCTGTTTATGGTCGCGGCGCTGGAGAATGATGACCTCATCCACGAGGCTCCGGCGATTGTCGGCTGCCAGTCGCCATCGGCTCTGGCGCATAAGGTGGCGCACCGTTAGCCCATGATAAAAGGTCATGATGAAAAAATGTTCATTTAGCATTGAACAAAATGTTATTGTAAAAGAACCTATCCCTAAAAAGGGCATCGTTAGCTCAAACCCTGAGCGGTCGCTTCGTTTATCGACGCAGTTTTTAGAAAACCCCGTGGTAAAAATACAATCGTGGGGTGTTGGGATTATAACGGGAAATATAACCCGCGACAGTGTGCGAGAAGAATTTTTCTTTGCCTATGTACCGATGGGGGCCAGTGGCTCTGCCCATGCGTTTCATGAGATTTTTGCGGCCGGGGCGCAGGAGGTTGTCCGCCTGGGCAGTAATGATGTATGGGTGGAAGAAAAAGATATGGACTCACTGGTTTTGGTTTCTGAGTCAAGAGGTTTGCGGGGCTTAGCTTGGGATCATGGAAGAGAAGAAAAGGATGTAGACTTACCGCTGATGCCGGACGCCGAATTAAAGCAAAGGTTGATAGCAAGCTGCAAGAAAAACCGTTTCCCCTTTTCTGAACGTGTCTGCTTTAATGTTGATGACTATCATGCCTATTTATATCCCGATTTAATGGAGAAGCCGCAAAGAATTAAGCAGCGTCTTGATACATATCATTCGTTTGGTCCCTATAGTCGAGATATGGAAACAGCGTCTTTATTTCTAAAAGCCGATCAGTTTGGCACAAAAGCGGCGAGTGTTCTGCAAAATGTATTTAAGCAAAAAAAGGAATCCCCTTACGAAGGCTCCTCAGGCGATAAAGCCAAAATTAACGAAAGTAAGATTGCAGAAATTGTAATCCATGCGCTGCTAACACAGCCTGTGTCACAATATTAAATCGTAGACTTAGTGAAAACTCGATTTTTGATATACCGTGAAGTAGTCAACGTATCGACAAAATGACTATCGCTTATCCACCATCCATTAACTTTTGCCAGGAGAATACTATGCAACAAAAAACAGACTACCCTTGGATGCCCCCGCACAGTAGAGAATACATCGCTTCCCTTGAAGAAGCGTATGCAGCCTGTAGCGTCGATGAATTAGAACAACAAATACACGATCTCATCGCTGAAAACAGAGCTATTCATGAGGAAGACTCGATCAATCTCAATCCCGCCACCAACGTGATGAACCCCAAAGCGGAGGCGCTGCTGGGCAGTGGGTTAGGCAGCAGACCGTCGCTGGGCTATCCGGGCGATAAATATGAAATGGGTCTGGAGGCAATTGAAAAGATCGAGGTGCTGACGACGAAGCTGGTGCGGGAACTGTTTAACGCGCGCTATGCTGAAATACGCCTGGCTTCGGGTGCTCTGGCCAATTTGTATGCGTTTATGGCCACGACCAAACCCGGTGACAAAATCATCGTCCCGCCGCCGGAGATTGGTGGGCATATTACGCATCATACCGCCGGAGCCGCCGGGCTTTATGGCCTTGAAGTACACTCGGCCCCGGTCGATGCGGAAAATTATACGGTGGATATTGATGGCTTGCGGGAGCAGGTCAAACAGGTTCGTCCGGCACTCATTACCATCGGCGGCAGTCTCAACCTGTTTCCCCATCCCGTACGGGAGATACGGGAAATTGCCGATGAATATGGCAGCGTCGTTCATTTCGATGCGGCGCATCTGTGCGGCGTAATCGCCGGGAAAGCATGGCAGCAGCCCCTCGAAGACGGGGCGCATTTGATGTCGTTCAGCACCTATAAGAGTTTAGGCGGCCCGCCGGCCGGTATCCTCTTGACCAATGATCCGGTTTTAGCAGAACGCATTGACAAGATAGCTTTCCCAGGACTAACGGCCAATTTTGATGTGGCGAAATCGGCCGCTTTGGCGATGACGCTGCTCGATTGGCAAATGTATGGCCCGGAGTACGCCCAAGCTATGGTTTCGACGGCCAAAGCGTTAGCCATCGCCCTGCAAGAAAACGGGTTTCCCGTCTTCGCGGCGGATAAGCAGGCAACGACATCCCATCAATTTGCCCTGGAAGCGAAACCGTACGGCGGCGGGCAAACGATGGCGAAATTATTGCGGCGGGCCAATATCTTGACGTGCGGCATTGGCCTCCCCCTGGCCCCGATGACAAATGATTTAAACGGCTTGCGGCTCGGTACACCGGAAATTGTGCGGTGGGGAATGAAGCCTCAGGATATGGCTGAAATCGCTGCGTTTTTCAAGCGTGTCTTTCATGGCAATGAAGCCCCGAAAGATGTCGCCCAAGATGTGACGGAGTTTAAGAGAAGGTTTCAGACTTTATCTTTTATGAGAATATAAAGTTGTCAATTTTCTCACGGGAAATGGTTTCAGTTTCTTATCGTTTTGAAATTCTTTAAGTATAATATAGATAACACCCTCAATTTGCATGTCTATCATTGCTCTCCATTTTAGAGCTAAAGCTCAATTTGCTCTCGGCTACGTCCAGACTTCCTCTAAACCTTTTAAGCGAACCAATATTTGTAAGACGCTGCGCTCGCATACCGGCGGACAACAAGCGAGTGAATCGACAGCACTTTCAGGCCCGGTGTATGTTGATAGCAGGTAGTCCAGAAAGGAGGATCAACTATTCGCTAAGAGAGATAACTGTTCATTCATTGTGTAACTATCAGCCAATGATGCTGCGCATGCCGCATCCCATATTCTTATAGTGATAAGTCAAAGGAGATCAATATGATTCTTGTCCGTATGGTATTTCAGGTCAAGTGGGGCAAAGTACATGAAGTTGTTAACGAGTTCAAGCAAATTGAAGAGATGATGCGCCGAGTAACTGGCTCCAACCTCCGGGTTCGTATTCTGACTGACTTGAGCGGGCCATTTAATACGGTTGTTCAAGAGATTGAAGTTGAAAGCTTAGCAGAATGGGAGCGGCAAAGAGCCACCTTGTTCTCCGACCCCGAGTTTCAGCAACGCCAAGCCGTTTCAGAACAACCCTTTGAAGCGGGAAGTATAGAGTTTTATACTATCGAAGCCGAGCTGGGAAAGCAGTAACGTATTGACACGCATTACGAGCTTGGTAAGGCATCGTTCTTTCAGTAAAGGAAAAAGGGGGAAGTGGGGAGAGCTACCCCACATGCCCCCGGCCTACGGCGTTTTCCTTAGCAGGTTATGAGAAACGGTGCTCACGAGATGACAGCCACCCGCCAGTCTTGGTCAAACCTAAAACCTCTCCCGGCCCAGTATGCTTTGCTTGTTCTGACGCGGGAATTTACAGAGCAGGAGTATATGCGTATTTGTCGAGGCTTTATTCCTCGCGGTATGGAGGACAAATGGTTTGTATATAGCGAGGAAGATACGCTTTATATTCATCGAAGTTGGACGGGGTATTGTATCTACCAATTAGGTTTTATTCAGCAGGACACCGGCTATGTCATCGGCGAGGCTTTCGTAAATCGTGATCCAAGCCAGTGTTCCGAAGTAGACGATGGCTACGATGAAAAACTGTTGCTGTTTCTCATCGAAAACTTGCTGCTTGGCGGACAGGCCCCGTTCCCCTTAGCTCCTCACGTGCCGGCCGGGATCGCCACGGATTTGCATCTTCTGCACGTGGTAGGGGCCGGCCATCGAGAAGAGGAAGAACCAAAGGAAATGTCTCTCTTAGAGATAGTGACCGGGCTATGGCGATGGATTTTATGGCTGGTTAAGCACTAAAGCAATTACTACGTTGCGATCAAAGTAACCTTTGACGCTCCAAGTCTTTATTTTTAAAAGAGACAACCTGATTATGCCTTCTTTGCGTGACTGTCTTTTGTCCAATCTACAGGATTGCCAACGCGGGGAAAATCAATGGCCTGGTATAGTAGCAAACATAGCACAACCATAACTTTCAGCAGCATGCTCTTAGCCCTTATGAGGGTAGCCTGTAACCGTACCTCTCCACAAACACCCATGTATGGGGTAGAAGTTCGTTATGCTGGGGGGTGGTACCGGCGATATTGGCCCAACGCTGTTTGAATTAGCCGGAAATAAATATGCTCTAGAGTTAGCGATGTCTGATAAGCTGGGGAATATTGCACCTCAAGAGTACCAGGCTACATTTGTCGTATCAAAATAAGGTTGCCTATTCGGTAGCAATGTAAAGAGTTTTGCGATATTGCAGTCTTGCATGCATTACCCATCCGTCATCGCGATGCCGATAGGCGTCACAAATAGAGGCTTTGACGGCACGATTGTTTCGATGCCGGTGATGGCTTCGACTTCCTCGCGGATGCCGAGCATCCCGCTGGTGCCGCCGACCAGATAGATGCGTTCAACTTCATAAGGCTCGATGTGGCGGGCTATAATGGTGCCGACTTTTTGCATCACCGGGCGCACCATCGCTAAGACGCGGGATTGGTTGCCGCGATTTTTCTTGAAGGTTTCAGCCTCTTCAAACGAGATGCCCATCGATCCGGCGATGACCAGCGAGAATTGGGTGCCGCCGGTCGCCTCATCGGCGGTGTAGACGACTTCGCCGTTTTCGATGATGGCCACGCCGGTGGTGCCGCCGCCGATATCGACGACCGCGCCGTTTTCTACTTGCAGTAAGCGGTTGGCGGCGGTCGGTTCATCTAAAAAGGTGCTGCACTCCAGCCCGGCCCCAATCAAAACGTTGCGGGTGGCTTTGACTTCGGCCATCGCGACGCCGGGCGGGTAGGAGGTGGCGGCTTGCTCCAGAGTAAAGCCCAGTTGCTCCTCTACCTCGGCTTTCATTTGGCTCAACAGCCGGATAGCGCCAATAAAGTCGACCACCAAACCATCGCGCACAATCTGGGCGAATTGGTAACGTCCGGCTATGGGGTTGTAATCTTCATCAAGCACGATCAAGACCGTGTAGGCCGTACCCAGGTCAACCCCAACGTGGACGGGGCCGCGATAGGATACAGGCTCAGATGCGTTGAGTACTTTTTCTGCTTTTTTTAGAATGGTATCGAGTTTGGGATTCATCGTTGTCCTTCTTATCTCAGACTGTTCATTACCCAAGCGACAGAACTCAAATTGAACATAGATAATAGACAGGATTAACAAGATTTACAGAATTAGAAAAATAAAATCATGATAATCGTGTTAATTCTGTCTAAACATTTCTCTGCCGGGTTGGACTCGTCCGATTGTGACTTACTTTAATCCGGCCAGTTCGGCGGTGTCGAGAGCGATCATCTTTTCCTCGTTTGTGGGCACAACCAGAACGGTTACGGATGCATCCGGGTTGCTAATAACGCCCTCTTTGCCGCGAATGGCTTGATCGTTAGCGGTATCGTCGATGGTGATGCCGAGAAAGCCCAGTCCTTCGCACACTTTTTGGCGCACAATCGGACTGTTTTCGCCGATACCGGCGGTGAAAACCAGGGTGTTAATGCCGCCCATCGCCGCTGCATAAGCGCCGATATATTTTTTGATCATATAGGCAAACAGATCGAGCGCCAATTGGCTGCGTTCGTGGCCTTCGCCGGCTTGGGTCTCGATGGTGCGCATATCGTTGCTCAGGCCGGATACACCTAACAAACCGCTTTCTTTGAAGATCATGCGGTCGATCTCTTCGAGGCTAAAATTCACCTGATCGTGTAAATGAAAAACAATGGCAGGGTCGAAATCGCCGGAGCGGGTGCCCATCATCACCCCGCAAAAGGTGGCCAGCCCCATGCTGGTATCAACCGATTTGCCGCCGTCGACCGCGGCCAGAGAAGCTCCGTTGCCGAGATGGCAAATGACCGATTTGAGTTCGGTGACCGGACGGTTGAGCAGTTCGGCGGTGCGACGGCTGACGTAGCGAAATGACGTACCGTGAAAGCCGTAGCGACGAATTTTATGCTCGTGACACAGATCATACGGTAAAGCGTAGGTGTAGGCTTGGGGCGGCATGGTTTGGTGAAAGGCTGTGTCGAACACGGCCACATGCGGCACATCGGGCAGTAGTTCTTGTGCTTGTCGAATGCCGGTCAGGTTGGCCGGGTTGTGCAGCGGAGCCAACGGCACACACGCCTCAAGGTTTTTGATGACATCTTCGTCGATAATGGTCGACTCGACAAAGACATCGGCCCCGTGAACGGCGCGATGACCGACAGCGGTGATGTCATGGATATCGCTAATCGCGCCGTGTTCGTCATCCAGCAAGGCGTCGATAATCAGTTCGAAGCCGACACCGTGCGAGGGAATTTCCTGTTCGATGGTGATTTTCTGATCGCCGGCCTGATGTTCCAATGTGGAACCCGACTCACCTATTTTTGCAACCGTGCCTTTGGCGGCGACGGTTTCGACGTCCTGGCTAAAAAGCTGATATTTAATGGTAGAACTGCCGCAGTTAACGACAAGTATCATGATAGGTAGTGCTCCTCTCTAAACATATTTTCATCGTAGGACAAACTTAAGTTTGTCCTACGATGGGGGTATTCTCTTTGCCGTTCGTAAACAGACTCTGTTTACCTAAAAATAAAGGAGAGCAACAAAGTCGGCTTGGTGATGATAAAAGCACAACTTTGTTGCTCCGATAAAGTTTGTTCTTATAGACTAGCGAATGAACACCTTTGTATTTTGATCAAATCCAGCATGCAATAGATGAATCACAGAAACACTGATAAACCTGAATTCACTGACGTGCACCTATTTTTCAGTGAATTCATAAAATTCAGTGTTTCAGTGGTTCAAAAAAGCGTGCAATAAACGATGAACGCCCGCAAGATTGTAAATTGGTAATGTATCCGTTAGCAAATCTTAGGTATGATTCCCAGCGTCAGGCGATGGCCGTTTCGCGATAGGTTTTGGGCGTCATCTCCGTTTGGCGCTGAAAAATTCGATAAAAATGGGTGGCGTTGGGATAGCCTACGGTTTCGGCAATCGATGAAACCGTCATCGACGTGGTGCGCAGCAGCTTTTTGGCGTGCCGGATGCGCAGGTTCGACAGATATTTCGAGTAGTTCATCCCCACCCGCTCTTTGAGTACATGGGCCAAATGCGATTGACTTAGCCCGACTACGTTGGCCACTTCGCCCAGAGTCAGGTCAGGGTTTTGATGGTTTTCATGAATGTATTCAACGGCCAACTGAACGGCGTCGCGTGCCGGCTTTTCTTCCTTTTTAGCGGATGTAATCGACAGTAATTCGGTGACGCTGTTAATCGCCCAAAGCCGCAGTTGGGCCGGTGTGGGCGATGAAAAGAGAATGGTCATTTGCCGGTGCGAATACTCCAGCACCGACTGCGAGAGTGCGCCCATATCGATAACGCTGCGGGAAATGAGGGTTAGCAGTTCGCCAAAGTAGCTGTACAGAATTTGCGGCGTATCCTTATGATTATAAATCAGGTTATCGACCAACGCATTCATCAGTTCCAGGCTGACATCTTTTTGCTTGAGCCGGATGCTTTCCAACAATTCTTTTTCCAGAGCCAGCGGATAAGCATACCCTTGCGGCGCAGCGATACCCGTCACCTCGGTGATATGGATAACGCCGCTCTCGTACTGTTTGCTGTATTGGCGGGCGGTACGCGCTTCGGCAAAGGAAATGGCGATATCGGAAACTGAGGAGTAGCGCCGGCCAAAGCTGACGGTAACCGGAATATGCAGTTCGTTTTCAATCGTGTGCTTGATCTGTTCGCCCAACCGCTTTTGAGCATCAATGGTTTCCCATTGAAAATCGGTTGACAGAATGACCGCCAGTTGCCCCAATTGCCACAAGCCAAAGAGAGCCTTGTCGGGATTATCGACTGTTGAGCGGACAATCTCGGTCATGGCGCTGTATTTTTCAAGCAGTTTTTGCGGGCCGACCTGTTTTGCCACGTGGTCGAAATCGTTCATGCTGATGAGCATCACCGCTGAGATAGACATCTCTTTATGCAACTGCTGCAACGTCTGGCATATGGTATCCGCATCCAGCGACTGGGTGTAAATAAGGTCATCGACCAGGTTGGCTTCTACGATGGGCAGCATGGCCATCAAACGTTCGCGGGCTTCGGCCAGAACGTGCTGACGCTCGGCATCTTTTTTGAGTTTGGTTTGAGCCGTATGAATAACTTCGATGAGTTTGGCCGGGCGAACCGGCTTAAGCAGATAATCGATGGCTCCTAACTGGAGTGCCTCTTGCACAAACGTAAACTCATCGTAGGCGGTAAGCATCACAATTTTGGTGTTGGGCATCTCTTCGCGGATAATGGCCGTTGCCTGCAAGCCGTTCATGCCGGGCATTTTAATATCCATAAAAACAATATCCGGCTGATGGAGCCGCGCCAACTGCACGGCCTCCTCTCCGTTTTCCGCTTCATACACGGCGGAAACGTTAATATCCTCTTCGCCAACAATCGTTCTGATTGTTGTTCTAATAAGTTCGGTATCATCAACAACTAACAAGCTGGGCATACGTTCACCTTTTGTTTGGTCTCGATGATGGGGGACCACGTTGTACCCTCTAATGAAAAACATAGTTTTTTACACCCTGCCGTTAACAGGAATTTGAAGAGAGATGAGCGTTCCGTGTTCTGATTTTCTTTTGATAGTAAATGAAAACTGATGTCCATATTCGCCTTTTAAGCGGCGTATCACGCCCTGCAACCCAATTCTAGCGCGACCGTTGCGACTTGGCGAGTCACCGGCCTCGATGAGTTTGATAACCGCCGGATCGATCCCCGCTCCGTCATCGGCCACGGTTAAATGCAGATAGTCGTCGGTACGGGTGGCGTTGATTTCCACCGATACCGGGTTGGTCATCGGTTCGACGCCGTGCAAAACGGCGTTTTCTACCAAGGGCTGCAAAATCATACATGGAATATACAACTGTTCAATCGCCGGGTCCATCTTGACCTTAAATTGCAGTCGGGAACCAAATCGCAATTTTTGAATAGCCAGGTACCGCTCCACCATCTCAAACTCTTCGGTGACGAGGACCTGTTTGGCGACGTTGCGCAAACTGTAGCGCAGGAGATCGCTCAGGTTAAAGGTGATTTCTTCGGTTTGATGGGCCTTTTCGGCAATAGCGGTGTAGCCGACCAGCGTCAACGCATTGAACAAGAAGTGCGGATTGACCTGGGCCTCCAAGGCACGTAGCTGGGCGTGCTGCAACGCTTCTTGTAGTTTCGCTTTCTCTTCGGCTTCCTTTAAAAGTTTATTTTTGGTGACATGGGCCACACCCATTTCGGCGATGTGATTGGCCATCACAAACATCATCTCTACGGCGGCGTCCAGACGCTCGCGCGGGATGGCCGGCACCTGTTTGGCCATGCTGCGCAGATAGTCTTCCGAAAAGCCGAGCGGCACGTTGCGTTCGATAATTTTTTCGATAAAGGCTTCCCGCTTCTCGGTTAAAACCACCTGCCCACACAGAATGCCGCCCATATACTCGCCGTCGATGATAATCGGCGCAGCAACATCGATCATCCCGCCGGAACAAAGGTAGGTCTGCGGCTCGCCGGCGCGATACGATTTTAGCGCGCCGGTGGCATCGCACTTCATACAGCGAGCCAACCCTTTTTCCGTTGAGCGGATAGTAAGGCAGATGGATTGAAAGTTACTCGCTTCGGTTACGGGTTTACCGTTGCGGTCGACCGTGACCGCGGCCACGCCCATGGCTTTGGCAAATCTATCCTGGATGCGCTGTAAAACGGAGATATCGACCACATCTTCAACGCTTAATCCTTTGGCGGGCGATTCAGCAAGTTGTTGTATCATTCATTGACTCCTTTCGGCAAAGAATAAAAAAAGGACCAACCGTCACGGGTTGCTCCTTTTCCACGAGGAACTTTTCCAATAGATAACCATACAGGGGGTCTGGCTTCATCAGACGTTGATGATACTGTCTGAATTTCACAGTTGCGGGACAGCGCCGGATTTCTTAAAAAAGTCACCGGCTTCACCCTGAACATTCTTTATCGTCTCGTTACTTTTCCTTATTTATATAGGACTTAAGCAGTTGGAGACCCTAAAGGTTTTGTAAGTCGATTTTAGGACAAAATACAAGCTCAACTGCGTCAAAATTTTGCTTGAAAGATGACTTCGGAAACCTTTAGGGTCTGATTTTTTTCAACTGCGTAACTCATATTATACAAAACATCCATAAACAATAGCTGAAAATAGCAAACTGTTTTGGCTTTGTCAAAAACAATCGATCGCTCATCTGTGGCTCAATGTCTGGGCCAGTTCGGTCCGTTGTTGATGTAATGCCGCCTCCAATTTGATAATCGTATCGACCTGAGCTTGAAGCGCGTCCGTTTCGGCGGCAGGTTGCAGCGGATAATAAATCGAAATTAAACCGGCCAGATAAGCCGTTAAGCGATCGGTTATTTTTGGGATTCTTTGTCGCGTGTAGGCCAGTCGCTCCTGAAAATCGGGATGTTCGATGTTGATGTAGATCGTTTTGTCGACCTGACAAACACGTTCGTCCGCTGCGTCCGATGCGGGGAAATCGGTAACCAGGCGGATGTCAGGTACGGCCAAGGTCCCACTGTCGTCGAATGTCTGGGCCGTGGATAGTGCTGTCGCTGCGCTTACCTCAGCCTTTGCGCCTGCTGTGGAGCCGATGGGACTCTCTGGAGTGGGTGCCGGTGTTTCGGCTGCCGCGACAGCATTGTTGATGGCGTTCTCGATTGTACCCAGTGTTTTATCTTTATCGGCAGTGTTGACCTGCTTGATAAGTGTATCGATTTCCGGTTCCAACGTCAAAATAGCTTCGTAGCAAAGTTGACGCCCTTTGGTACGGTTGAAATCATCGCGCGTAATGGCCGGATGCACAATCTCACCGACCTCGATGTAGCCCAGCAAATGGGGATGGCCCCACAGCCGGGTTTTGAGATCGGACTTCCGCATAAACGATTTAATTTGCACGGCCTCGTTGATGCGCCGACCCCGCACGAAAAAACTCACGGCGCGATCCGGCTGCTTTTCGCGAGCCACCAGCAACTGCACTGCAATCGGGTAGGTTTCTTCCTTATAATCGATCTGAAGCGTGCGCCGGATCGATTTACCTTCAATCGCCTCATAATCGAACGGCAAACATCTCTGGTGCGGCCGGCCGGTTTCAGCGACGGTGATGGTTAAATTCGGGCGGGCGATGAGGCGCTCAAAGTGATGTTCGATCTCCGCTTTGACCGAGTCGACCGAAAAATCGTTCCAGTCGGCATCAAAATCGGAAATGATGACCATCGTGCCGGTGCCGCTAGCGGTTGGGAAGGCATCGTCATGGCGCTTGGCCTCTTTGATGCCGCGATGCTGGCTGCGGTCGAGTTGCAGACTATAGCCGGAGCTGTTGTGATGTTTGGTTTGAAACTGAATGCTTTCGGCTGCCGCCCGAAAGGCGTGTACGCCAAAACCAAAGCGACCATTCACCCAGGTGACGCCCCGTTTGTACGACTCGCCGATGTTTTTGACCACCCGCTCCAGCACATCGCGCGACATGCCCCGGCAGTTATCTTGAATGGTGACCGTCCCGGCCGTTGGGTCGATGGTTATTTCGATGGCAATGGGGTAGGGATAGTGCTGGTCGTTCTCTCGATAGAGAGCTTCGGCATCATCCAGTGCGTTATCGACATACTCCATCAAGACCCGCTCGGTCGTTTCATAACGCCGGGCGATTTCGTTCAGCATCAGAACCGGGTCGGAGATTTCCAGCTCAATGGTGCCGGGGATGCGATTGGGTCGTGATGGTGTGTTGGCTCGAAACACGGTATCTTCCTTGATGGGACGGGTTTAAAAATTAGGGGGTAAGGGGTAGGTAGTAGGGATTAAGGGGAAAAACCTGTTGCCTCTTAGTGCCTACGTCTCTGTCCTCGTACCCTCTTAACTATCAACACCCGCTCGGCGATGAATTCGCCGAGCTATGAAGCGGCACTCCGCAAGCGTAAATCCGGTTTCTATAAACCCCATTTATGGGGTGCCGCTTCATAGCCTGGAACATTTATGTCCGGGTGGTGTTGTCTAAGCATTGCGTACGTTGATATTAACCTGCTTTTTATTCCTTATTTTTCGCTGACGGCTGATAGCTGACAGATGAACGCTACTTACTCGCTACATTCGCCGCAACTAAAATAGGATCCCAGACCGGCGCGAACGGCGGCGCGTAGCTGAGATCGAGTTTGGCTAAATCGAACGTTGTCCAACCGGCGTGCAGCGCGGTCGCGATAATATCGATGCGTTTGGCGACGCCCTCTTTGCCGATGATTTGTGCGCCCAATAAACGATGGGTACGCTTTTCGTAAACCAGTTTGACGTGGATGGGGCTGTTGTTGGGCATATAGTGGGCGTGGGCGGTGGCTGAAATGGTGGCGCATTCGACATCGAAGCCAAAGTACTGTGCATACTTGGCGGTCAGGCCGGTTTGGGCGATGTGCAGATCGAACATCTTGACGACGGCGGTGCCGACCACGCCGGAGAAATGATCGCTGCCGCCGGCGGCATTGGTGCCGGCCACGCGGCCTTGTTTGCTGGCGGTGGTGGCCAGGGGCAGCAGCACCGGCTGTTCGGCGACCAGGTGATAGACTTCGGAGGCGGCTCCGGCGGCGTAGATGTTGGGAATGTTGGTTTGCTGGCGGCTGTTGACGCGGATAGCCCGAAACGGGCCGATTTCGACCCCGGCTGCCTGGGCAACGTCAACAGCGGGTTTGGTGCCGGTTCCGATAATCACCATTTCGGCGGGGAAACCGGCTCCGGAGGTAAGCACAGAGCGCACTCGGGCTTGGCTGGTTGCAGTTTTTACAAACGCGGCGGCATCGTGACCATTCACCTTGGCGGCGGTCAGGGCGATAACGCGCCGCAGCGGTGCATCGCCATCGAGGGCTTTGACTTTGTGGCCCAGGTACAGTTCGACGCCGCGTGCCCGCAGTTCTTCTTCTATATAAACGGCCATGTCGGCATCGATGGTCGGTAAAATCTGCGGCTGGGCCTCGACTATCGTAACCTTGATGCCGTAGGCAGAGAAGGCTTCGGCCATCTCCAGGCCGATGTAGCCGCCGCCGATGATGACGGCGTTCTGCGGCTGCTTTTCTTGCAGCCAGCATTTGATAGCCAGCGCATCTTCTACTGTGCGCAGCGAAAAGATACCGTTGAGATCGATGCCGGGCAGTGGCGGCGGTACGGACTTGCCGCCCGTGGCTAAAATAAGTTTGTCCCAGTGGTCGGTGAAGGTGCGGCCCGAACGCAGGTTTTGAACCTGCACCGTTTTGGCGACCGGATCGATGGCGGTTATCTCGTGCTGGACAAAGACTTCGATATTCTGCTTGGCAAATTCCTGCGGGCTGCGGATCAGCAGCGCGTCGATTTCCGGGACGTCGCCTTTAATGAAGTAGGGAAAACCGCACGCGCCGTAGCTAACGTAGCCGGTTTTCTCATACACGACAATTTCCAGTTCTTTATTTATCCGGCGCGCCCGCGTGGCGGCGCTCATTCCGGCGGCGACTCCGCCGACAATTATCAACCGTTCAGTCATTGAAGGTTACCTTATCCCCCGCCTTATCATTGCATTTCCCGCATAACCTGAGCCACAATCTGCTCGATGAGCGACTCTTGCGCGGAACCGTTGGCCGCAACCGGCGTGGTGCCGTCGAGGTCGTTGACCAAAATCAGCTTGATGGCCTGCTCTTCAGCGGCGTTGGAAAATACATCATAAGCGTGGATGATGTCGTTCATACTGAAGTGATGGGTGATCAACTGTTTCGGATCGAGTTTGCCGGACTGGATGGTTCGCAGTAACAGCGGGATGGAGGTGGTGTTGACCGTACCCAATCGGATTGTAATATTTTTCGTCCACAAAACTTCTTTGTGTAGCTCTACCCCTTTGGAGTAGATGCCGATATCCGCGATATGGCCGCCAGCACCAATAATGCTCTGGCACACTTCGCAGGTAGCCGGATGGCCCACTACTTCGATGGCCACATCGACGCCTTTACCGTCGGTCAGTTCCAACACTTTCGCAGCGGCCTGACCATCCTGGTTATTAATGGTAATGGTCGCCCCCAGCGCCTTGGCTTTTTCCAGCCGGTTCTCGTCGAGGTCGACGACGATGATTTCGGCGGGCGAATAAAACTGGGCGGCCAGCAGTGCGGCCAACCCAACCGGCCCGGCACCCAAAATTGCAACCGTGTCGCCGAACTTGACCTCGCCGTTCATCACACCAACCTCTAAGCCGGTGGGGATGATGTCGCTTAACATTAACGCCGCTTCATCATCCATACCGTCCGGTATTAGATGAAGACCGTTATCGGCATAGGGAACGCGAACATATTCGGCCTGCGTGCCGTCGATGGTGTTACCCAGTATCCAGCCACCATCGACGCAGTTGGAATAGAGGCCCTTATGACAGTAATGACAGCGACCGCACGACGTGATACAAGAAATAATAACCGCGTCGCCCGACTTAACGGCGGTGACGGCATCGCCGATTTCTTCAACAATACCGACACCCTCATGCCCTAACGTTGTGCCGGGCAAGCATGTCGCTACGCCGCCGCGCAAGATAGCCAGATCGGTGCCGCACAAGGTTGTCTTGGTAACGCGGACAATGGCATCGGTCGGCTGTAAGATACGCGGCTTGGCTTTATTCTCCCAAGCTTTCTGACCTGGGCCGTGATAGATCAAGGCTTTCATAAATAGGATAGTCTCCTCAATTTCCTACCACCGCACCGCCTTTATTATAAACCCGCTTTGTGTCGATTCTGCCGCTGAAAAAGCAGATACCATTGAAAAGTGTATAAATTCAAGCGAATAGTGTATAGCTTCCCCCATTTATCGACCTCGTCAGCTTTATGTCATGTCTCCTTTTTTGAAGATCGTGGAAAAGTGTATAGCTCCCATCGCTAGCGCCATTGAGCGCGGTTTGGTTCTTTGGTACGATGATGGTGTTGCTACAGTCAGCACCAAATGATTAAAAATAAAAACTTCCGCACCAAAGAAGTAGATGAAGAGGAAACTCTTCGACGGTCTACTTAGGATCGAGAATACAATAACTTCCGCATTTGTGTTTAGGTAATTAGTAAATGGTAATTGGTTATTCAATCTCTAATTACCATTTACTAATTACAAATTACCAACACGTGTAGGCCAAAGTGTAGAAGCTATTAATTTTTCCGTTTCTAAGCATTTATAAAGGTAGCAACACCAAAGACAGGACATTCATCACGATGAGCGACGTTAGACATCAGTATGATCAGGAGCATGTCTCCACCCGCATTATTCAAGAGTACGTACCGGGGCGACAGATTACCATCGCCCACGTTATCGCCAATCCCGACCGCGAGTTATGCCAGCGGGTAGGGATCGACAATGCGGATGCTATCGGCATTATGACCGTTACCCCCGGCGAAAGTGCGATTATTGCCGGGGATTTAGCGCTTAAAGCTGCCGATGTGGAGATAGGCTTTTTAGATCGTTTTAGCGGCACGCTCGTCGTAACCGGTCGACTAACCAGCGTAGAAGCAGCATTAACGACTGCGAATTTGGGCCTCAAAGATATTTTAGGATTTTTCCCGGCTCAAATTACAAGGACGTAATTAACCATTGGAAATACAATAGCTTCGGCATTTGAGTTGGGTAATTGGTAATTGGTGATTAGTAAATGGTAATTGGCCTTATCAGCGAAAAATTACCAATTACCATTTACCAATTACCCGATGGAACTGCAAAGGTTATTTATTTTCATTCCTAGCGAAGACTTACACCTACTATGATAGTAGCAGAACGCATGAAACAAGCACGTTATATGGTTTGGGGGAGTGTCGGGGCCGGCAAGACAAGTTTAATCGATGCCCTTAGCGACACGGCCACCAACACAGCCCGCAAAACTCAAATGATCGACTACCGAGGCATGGCTATCGACACGCCCGGCGAATATGCCGAGCGCGGCCATCTCCGTCGCCATCTGCAAACCACGTCGGTGGATGTGCAGGTTATTGTGGTTGTGGTCGACGCGACCAGCCCCGAAACGCGCTTTCCTCCCCACTATTTTTTGATGTTCTCCCAACCCGTCATCGGTATTGTAAATAAGATTGACATTGCTAGCGACGCAGATGTTGAGCAGGCCACCCGACTCCTGCGTCAAATTGGCGTGGTGGGTGATATTTTTTATGTGTCCGCGACCACAGGAACCGGTCTCGGCCTGTTAAAAGAAAAACTATTAAATTACTTACAGTAAAAAGGAGTTCTGTAAAATGGCAAACGCTCAAGGTGAAGCACTGGGCATGATTGAAACGAAAGGCTTGGTTGGCGTAATTGAAGCCGCCGATGCCATGGTGAAATCGGCCAACGTCAAGCTCGTCGGCATGGAAAAAATTGGTGCCGGATTTGTAACCGTTATGGTTCGTGGTGATGTCGGTGCCGTGAAAGCGGCTACCGATGCCGGTGCCGCTGCCGCCAAACGTGTAGGGGAAGTGGTTTCGGTTCACGTCATTCCGCGACCGCACACCGATACCGAATTACTACTGCCGAAATTAGGCGAGTAGATAAAATTTGGTGGCCACTAACCGTAAATCTTTTGGAGGATAAATCAAATGGAAGATAAATTAGTAGACCTTGTTGTCCAACAGGTGATGAATAAATTTTCCGCTTCCAACGGTGCCGGCTCAGCTCCGGCTCCGGCGGCGGATGCCGGTACGCCCAGCTACAACCCCGGTATGACCGAGTTTGTGGGCGTCAACCCCACCGGTGAAACCATCGGTATCGTCATCGCCAATGTAGATTATGGCCTGCATGAAAAATTAGGCCTGGATAGTAAATATCGCTCCATCGGTATTCTTAGTGCCCGCACGGGTGCCGGCCCCCATATTATGGCCGCCGACGAAGCCGTAAAAGCAACCAACACCGAAGTCGTCCGCATCGAACTGCCGCGCGATACCAAAGGCGGTGCCGGTCACGGCTCGCTGATTCTCTTTGGGGCCGAAGAAGTATCTGACGCCCGCCGCGCTATCGAAGTGGCGCTGAAAGATATCGACCGCACCTTTGGCGATGTCTACGCTAACGATGCCGGCCATATCGAACTGCAATACACCGCCCGCGCCAGCTTTGCTGTTGAAAAAGCCTTTGGCGCGCCACTTGGCAAAGCGTTTGGCCTGTGTGTCGGCGCTCCGGCCGGTATCGGCGTGTTGATGGTCGATGCGGCGGTTAAATCAGCCGATGTCGATCTGCTGTCTGTTGCCAGCCCGGCCAACGGCACCTCGTACTCAAACGAAGTGATCGGCTTCTTCAGCGGTGATGCGGGCGCGGTTCGCCAGGCGATTATTACCGCTCGCGAAACCGGTGTGAAGCTGCTGGAAGCCTTTGGCCCTGCTCCCAGCGTGGGTGTTCCCTACATTTAAGTAGGGACAATAATCCAATGAGGAGACAAACATAATGGCACAACGACATAAAAGATTTGAAGTATTAGAACAACGCCCCGTTAACCAAGACGGTTTCGTAACCGAATGGGTTGATGCCGGTTTGATGGCGATGGGTAGCCCCAACGACCCCAAACCCAGCATCAAAGTGGCTGACGGCAAAGTTGTTGAAATGGATGGCCGCAATCGCGATGAGATGGACTTCATCGAAATTTTCATCGCCGACTACGGCATCAACGCCGACCTGGCCCCCGAAATGATGGCCAAAAAGTCGGTCGATATTGCCCGCATGATTGTGGACATCAACGTGCCCCGCAACGACATCATCAAAGTATTCTCCGGCTTGACCCCGGCTAAAATGGCCGAGGTTATGGATTACCTGAACGTGGTCGAGATGATGATGGGCCTCCAAAAAATGCGGGCGCGCCGTACCCCGGCCAACCAGGCCCACGTTACCAACCTGCAAGACAACCCCGTTTTAATGGCCGCCGATGCCGCCGAAGCCACCATGTACGGCTTTGCCGAAATCGAAACCACAGTCGCTGTTTTCAACTACGGCCCGATGAACGCGCTGGCGTTGCTTATTGGTGGGCAGGTCGGTCGCCCCGGCGTTCTCAGCCAGGACGCTCTGGAAGAATCGATTGAGCTACAGTTGGGGATGGCCGGTCTGACGGCTTACGCGGAAACCGTGTCGGTTTACGGTACCGAAAACGTCTTTGTTGACGGTGATGACACCCCCTGGTCGAAAGCCTTCCTGGCCTCGGCTTATGCGTCACGCGGTTTG
>JAGRBZ010000128.1 GCA_020433805.1 Anaerolineae bacterium | reverse complement strand
TCAGACCCTAAAGGTTTTATAAGTCGACTTTAGGACAGAATACAAGCGCGATTGCGTCAAAATTTGCTTGATAGATGACTTCGGAAACCTTTAGGGTCTCGAACTGCGTAAGTTCTAACTTAATAAAGTCTTTGCCGCCAAGCTACGGCTGAGAAAAGATAAATCACGATGTGTTTATGTCATTTCGTAGCACCAGCGAAGAAATCCCTCAGACATTCCAACAAATAAAGCAATCGCCGGGAAAGATTAACATTGTCACTTCAAAGTTTGCCAGCCAAATACCTTTTCCTTGTATTGCCACAGGGATTTCTCCGCCTATGGCTACGAAATGACATGTGATTTCCACTATCAAACTCAAATTATAAAATCGACTCTTTTTCTTCGCCTTATTTCGCGCTATATCCGCCCCGATTTAACCTCACCCAAAGCATCAAGATGATCTTGCAGCATATGAACCTCTTCTTCGACGTCTTCAGACAAGCGGCTGTAATCGGCCACGTGATTGGTCGATTGGCTGGTCAATAATTGGGAGTAAAGCGTGCCTAATGAGGATAAGGTGCTCTCTATTTTGATTTCGGCGCGTTTAATCGTGCCTTGCAGGTGTTTCAGCGCGTCTAAATGGCTTTTTCGATTGTTGAGCGTTCGTTGCAGCTCGGATCGAATCGATTCATCGCGCTCAACGGCGATGCGACGCTCCAAAACGTCAATCGCCTGCGGCACCGAGGCCAAATCGGCCTGGACAAGGCTGTTTTGCTGAAAATTCTCGATGCGCCGGGCTAAATCCTCGATAGCGCGAACCCATTCATTGATCTGGTTCGCTAAATCGGCCTGCCGGACGTGAAGATTGTGTCGCGCCGATGATTTCAGCAGCGATTTGATCTGGGCCTGGTAGGTGCGGGCCTTTTCGACCTGATCGGCAAAAATGGGGGTAGCGATGGGCATCGCAGCCGGTTCTGCGGACGCGGGTTGCTCTTTCAGCCGGTCGCGCTTTCGCTTGCGCCGTTTTTTGGATGATTGTTCGGTCGTATCGGCTGTTTCCACGGTTTCCTTATCGCCTCGCATCACCAGGCTAAAAAGATGCAGCGCGATGACCGCTCCCCAGCCCAAAGCCGGCCATAAAAACCACGCATAGCCGCCGGGGTCGGACAGCAGATAAATTCCGAGCAGCATCGTCATTATGATGGCGTATGATCCAAAGTGCCTCAAAAATCCGCGCCACTTGCCCTGAAGATGACGCATTTCGCCCATAAACAGGCCAAATAAATGGAAAGCAAGGCCAACGCCCCAAATCAATGCCGGCCATAGAAACCAGGGATAGCCGCCGGGATCACCTAAGAGGTTCATCAGCCCTAAAACGGTGATAATAATGATATACACCCCCAAATGGGACAGAAATCCTTTCCATTTTCGATTAAATGGCTGTGCTGCGGAATTACTCGACATGCGGTTTCTCCATAGGCTGGCAAAGGCGTAACTATCGTCAAAATGCGGGTGTCTACGCGATAATCACGCATGAAAACGGCTAAAAATCTGCGAATTTTCAGTGGATAGTGGCGTTCAAAACAATTCGGGATATGGCAGGGTGTTTATTCTATACGATGCAGTGGATCAATAGTCGCAGCGTGGATATTTTACCGTAACGGGCCGGGGATAACAAACTTTCTTGAAATTGTGCTTTTATGTGAAGTCTGATCGTAAAAATGCTTTGCGGTCCACAGATGGACACAGATTTTCACAGATGTTTTTGAAGTGGTGATAAAAACTGAGGGATAGCAACCGGGTCATACAATGTTAAACCGTGGGTACGGGAGATGATGAAAGATCGACACAATAATCGACAGAATTGACATGATTATTACGATTTTATCACTCATAATTCGGTAAATCGTGTAAATCCTGTCTAAAATTCCTTCACCACGGTTTAGTGCAGAGCTACCTACCTTTGAGCACCCATCTTTTTTCCTGATTTATACTTTAGCGGCCTTTTTTGCTTCGAGCCACTCATCAACCTTCAATGAATAGACCTGTGAGACCGAATCATCGCCCATCGAGACACCATACAGCGTATTGGCCGACTCAATCGTGCGGCGATTGTGGGTGATGACGATAAATTGAATTTCGTCGGCCAATCGCGACAGGGCATCGCGAAAACGGCCCACATTGGCTTCATCGAGCATCGCATCGACCTCATCGAAGATGACAAAGGGCGTAGGGCTGATGCGCAGCAGCGAAAAGATGAGCGCCTGGGCGGTTAACGAGCGTTCGCCGCCGGAAAGGAGCGCCATACTTTGCAATCGCTTGCCGGGGGGGCGGGCAACGATGTCGACGCCGGTTTCAAGCATATTATCGGGGTCGGTGAGGATAAGTTGGGCCTCGCCGCCGCCAAAAAGCATGCTAAAGTAGTTTTTGAACTCTTTGGCGACCTGTTCGAAGGTTTCAGCGAAGGCTTCTTCCATTGCTAAGTCTAATTTGGAGATAACTTCTCGCAAATTGGTGACGGCAGCTTCAAGGTCTTTGACTTGCGCCGTTAAAAACTCGTGGCGTTCGAGCAGTTCGCCATATTCCTGTGGCGCTTCGGGATTGATGCTCCCAAGACGGCGGACCTGCACTTTGAGCCGGGTTACGTCTTCTTCTACGCCGGGGGGCAGCACTTCGACAACGGGAAGGTCGGCACCCATTGGCAATATGGGTTGACCAACCTGATCTTTCGACATTTCGAGCTGAACCAGGCCTAAATCTTCGTGAATTTGGCGCTGCAGGTTATCGAGTTCGTCTTGGCGGCGGGCACCCTCTAAAGTGAGGCGATTGTGCTCGGCCTCCATACGCTGGAGACGCTGGCGGAGGTGGCGTTCATCTTGCTGAACTGAGACCTGTTTGGCTTCTAAATCGGCCAACTCCTTCTCACCTTCCTGAATGTGCTTGCCTATCTGGGCCAGTTGGTCATCAAATTGGCCGACCTGGGTTTCAAGCCCGGATTGATGATTAAGCAGGGTCTCGCGCTCGGCGGCTAAGGATTTGGCGCGAGCTTGTTTCGTTTCAATTTGAACGGTAATCTGGCGTTGGGTGGAGCGATGATTGTCTAAAATGGTTTGCTGGTTGGTCTGTCGCGCGCGAATAGCGGCGGCATCGGCTTTGGCCTGGGTGAGTTCAGATCGCAGATTCTCGGAGGACATCGAGGCGGCTTCTTCGGTGAGCTGCTCTGCTTCGGCAACGGCGTCCTCACGGGCTTGCTCAAGATCGGCAATGCTCTGCTCATCGTCCGCTTGGCGGCGATCTATCTGCTCGATTTCGGCGGAACTTTTGGCGTCTAACTCTTCCTGCCACCGCAAACTGTTTGATAACTGATCGAGTGAACGGCTTACTTTTTCGGCAATAGAGTGCATCTCTTGCCGTCGACGGTTTTGATCTTTGTGCTGCTCGGCCACATCTTGAAGCTGCTGTCTGGTTTTAGCGACTTGATCGTGAACATCGGCTAACTGGGTTGAAAGATCATTCTGTTGGCTGACCAAGGCATCGATCTGTTCCGGCAAGACTCGCCATTCGCGCTCGCGAGCGAGAAAGGTACCTTCCTGTTTCTTGCTGGTACGGCCCCCGGTCACCGAGCCGCCGGAACGCATCAATTCGCCATCGCGGGTGACAATTTGAAAGCCGCCGTGCATCGCTTCAAAAGCACGACGCGCCGCCGGTAGGTCATCGACCACCAAAGTGCGATTAAGCGCGTACTCGGCTACTAAGCGTAACCGACTCTCAGGCACCGATACTAAGTCGGAGGCCATCCCGACCACGCCCGGTGTGTTGGGTACATCCAAAGGAGCGCTGGAGCGAATGGTATTTAATGGGAGCAGTGTGGCCCGGCCTTGACCGGTGCGTCGCAAGTGGGCGATGGCGGCTTCGGCATCGGCAAAGCGCTCGACGACGACATCCTGCAAGCGACCGCCTAAGGCGACTTCGATAGCGACCTCTAAATCGGCGGGAGCTTGAATAATTTGGCCGACCGGGCCGATGACGCCGGATAGACCGGCTTTTGGCTCCATTACGGCGCGGACGCCGGAGTAGTAGCCTGACATATCGTTACGCAGCTTATCGAGGACATCGAGACGTGCTCTGAGGGCATCCTCGCGGCGGCTGAGGGTGGTCATCTGATTTTTGAGCTGTTCGGCGGTTTGATTGAGCCGGCTCTGCTGCTCGCGGTATTGGTCCTGCTGCGTTTCGAGAGCCAGCAGTTCACCATCAAACTCGGTCAGTTTGGCCGTTAGCTGGCTCTGACGTTCCTCTAGCTCTTGCTGTTGGGCTTGCAGCCGAGCGAGTTCTTCGGCGCGGCTTTGTTGTTCGGCCAGAAGGGTATCGCGTCGCTCGCCGAGTTGGGTAAGGCGGGTGCGGCGCTGGGTTAGTTCTGTGGTAATTTTTTGAACTTTGGCCTCGGCGGCGTTTTGTCGTGCCAGAACTTCGCGCCGCTGGGCTTGATGGGCTTCAAATTGACTCTGTAAGGTCCGTAATGCCTCTTCGGCCTGACTCAACTCATCGGTTATAGCGGCAAGGGCGGCTTCCGCATCGTGGATGTGCTGCGTTTGGGCATCAACATTCTCTTTAAGCGGATTGAGTTCGGCTAGAATTTCCTCACGTTGGGCCGCATACTGGTTAGCGCGCTCTTCGTTAACGGCTAACTCACGCTGGATGGCCTCGGCACGTTTGGTGAGCTGGTTATTTTCGGAATACCAGCGGCTGAGCTGCGCGCGGGCTTCAGTCTGTTCAGTGCGCAGGGTGTCGATCTCCAGATTCATCTGCTGCAATTGCCGGCGCTGCTCTTGCAAAATCCCTTCATTTTCGTGCAGAAGCTGGCTCGAGTCACTGAGTTTGCGCTGGCTTTGGCCCCATCGATAGCCATACCAAATCTTCAGCAGCCCTTCCAAGTGCGTTTTGATAAGGGCAAACTCTTCAGCGCGTTCCGCTTGCTTTTGAAGGCGGCGCAATTGGGGTTCGATTTCTTGAACGATGTCGTTTAGGCGAAGCAAATTGTCTTGGGTAGACGTCAGCTTGTCAAGAGCATCGGCGCGTTTTTGGCGGTGAAAGATAATACCGGCTGCTTCTTCAAAGAGCAGTCTCCGTTCAGCAGCATGGAGAGAAAGGACGCGGTCGATCATGCCTTGACCGATAACGGTATAGGTTTGGCGGCTCATTCCGCCCCGGGCCAGCAGTTCGGCAACATCTTTCAGCCGCACTCGACTGCCGTTGAGATAATATTCGTTTTCGCCGGAGCGGTAGGCTCGTCGGGAAATGGTGACCTCGGAAAAGTCGATGGGCATCCACTTATCGGAGTTGTCCAATATGAGGGTGGCAGACGCCATGCCCAACCTGGCTCGACCGTCGGAACCGGAGAAGATCATATCCTCCGTCTTCTTACCGCGCAGGGAACGATAACTCTGTTCGCCCAACACCCAGCGGATGGCGTCGGCCACGTTCGATTTACCGCTGCCGTTTGGCCCAACCACAGCCGTGACGCCGCGATCAAACACAAATTCAACTTTATTAGCGAATGATTTATAGCCTTGTAGTTCGAGTGCTTTTAGGTACATAACGGGTAACTGGTAATTGGTAACTGGTAATTGGTTGATTAGATCAAATTATCAGTTACTTATTACGCTAACTTAACTGCAAAAAATCATTTGATTTTCGATTGGGATTAAATACACAACCTGATGAGTATATCGAATTTTAAGAGAGAGTCAAAGGTCATGCAGATGATTATTTGTCGAAAATCGCCTCGATTTTGGTTTGACTCTGTTTGCACTCCCCCTTATACTCAAGCCGATAAAGATATCTATCCAGTCCAGCGAAGGATTGTCACGCTGTCGTGTTAGGCATTTTCAACAGATTTTATTAGCGCTCAGGTTTCAACCTGACGGCTATCACGATAGGAGTTACCTCTATGTCACGCATCTTGAATAAAGCGCTGCGTAGTAAAATTATGTCTGGTGAGGAAGCGGCAGCACTCATCCCAACCGATGTTAATGTTGGAATGAGTGGTTTTACCGGCAGTGGCTATCCGAAAGAAGTACCTCGTGCTTTGGCCATGCAAATTGCCAGGGCACATATTGAAGGCAAACCGTTTCAAATTGGCGTCTGGACGGGAGCATCGACCGCGCCGGAACTCGATGGCGCATTGGCTATGGCCGATGCTATGCGCCTGCGCTTACCGTACCAATCTGAACCGGTTACGCGCAAGCGAATCAACGCCGGTGATATTGAGTATGTCGATCTGCACCTGAGCCACGTACCGCAGTATGTGGGCTACGGTTTTTTCGGGAAGCTCGATTTCGCCATTGTCGAAGTAACGGCGATTCGTGAGGATGGGCGTCTCATTCCGGCCAGTTCGCTGGGGAACAACAAAACCTGGCTTGACCATGCCGAAAAGGTTATTTTGGAGGTCAACTCCTGGCAGAACGAAAAGCTTGAAGGCATGCACGATATTTTCTATCAAACTGCCGACCCACCCAATCGCCAACCGATCCCCATTATTCACGCTTATGACCGCATCGGCGTGCCTTATTTACGATGCGATCCCAGCAAGGTGGTGGCAGTGGTGGAGACGAATGAGCATGATCGCAACTCGCCCTTTAGTCCACCCAATGAAATTTCTAGCCGAATTGCCGATCATATTCTTGACTTTCTGGAGCATGAGGTTAGAAAAGGGCGGCTGCCCGACAAAACGCTTCTCCCGCTTCAGTCGGGTGTAGGAAATATTGCCAATGCCGTACTTATCGGCCTGCAAAAGAGTCGTTTCGAAGGGATGACGTCTTACACTGAGGTAATTCAAGATGGTATGCTCGATATGCTCGATACCGGCACCTTGCTCTCGGCTTCGGCTACCGCTTTTTCGCTCAGTCCGAAGGCGCTGGAACGGTTCAACCAAAATATTGATTTCTATCATGACAAAATTATTTTGCGTTCGCAAGGGATAAGCAACCATCCGGAGGTTATTCGCCGGTTGGGGGTAATCGCCATGAATGGCATGGTTGAAGCCGACATTTACGGCAATGTTAATTCAACCCACATTATGGGCACCAAAATTCAAAACGGCGTCGGCGGCTCCGGTGATTTTGCGCGCAACGCCTTTTTGTCTTTCTTTATGACTCCGTCTACGGCCAAAAACGGTGCTATTTCGGCGATTGTGCCGATGGTTTCACACGTCGATCATACGGAACATGACACGCAGATCATTGTTACTGAGCACGGTTTGGCCGACCTGCGTGGCCTATCGCCCAAACAGCGAGCCAGGCTTATTATCGATAAATGCGCCCACCCCGATTACAAACCGGCCCTGGATGAATATTTTCATCGCGCTCTGGCTATGTCACCCGGCAAACAGACGCCGCACCTTCTGGAAGAGGCGTTTAGCTGGCACACACGTTTTATCGCGACCGATGATATGCAATTGCACAATCACAATCATAATCACCTCATATCCTCATAATTTTAGACAAAAAAAGAACCCTCGGTTTATGAAGTCGAGGGTTCTTTTTTTATACGCCGTATGTTTACTTATTTTGCGAACTGTCTTTAGGCTCTTCTCTGGAACCGCGTATATCTTTCGCTTTCTGGCGTAGATTTTGAAAATATTCGGTACTGGTAATCTGGTCAACTTGATGCGTGCGGCGGGCCTGGTCGATTTCAATCCGTAACTCTTGGACTTGCTGCTTGAGACGCTGTTGGCGAGCGTCAATCTCGTGGGCCATCCGCTGGAAGACACGGGCGAGCTGGCCTAACTCATCTTGGCGCTCGGCAACACTGGCTAAGCTCTCCGGATCGAACGTTTCGGCCTCTACAGATGCAGCGGCATTGGTTAGGTGGGCGACATCGCGCAGATACTGTATTTCTTGATCGCGTAATCGCTTTTTTTCCAGACAGGCAGTAATACGAGCCTTAAGCAGAACAGGGTCGAAACTTTTCGGCAAGTAATCTTCCGCGCCCAGTTCAATTCCTTTGACCACACTGTCCATCTCATCGTGAGCCGAGATGACAATGACCGGAATATCGCGCAGCTTAGGGTCTTTTTTCATTTCAGCCAACACCTCGTAGCCATCCATTTCGGGCATCAGGATATCGAGCAGAACGAGATCGAAGGATTGCCGGCGGAGTATATCTAGGGCCTGCCGGCCGTGGATTGCATCAGAAGTTGTGTGTCCTTGCTGTTCAAGCCCCATTCTCAATTTCAGTCGTGTGGTTTTATGGTCATCGACTATCAGAATATGTCCTTGTTCTTGAGTCATTGTATTTCCCCTTGACCTGCTACAGCAAAAACTAAAAAGCTGCGGATTAATGTCATATTGGAGTAGTTATTGTATGTGACGAAAATCTAGTCGTCACGTAATTTTTCAAGTGCTGCTTTTACGTGTTGATATTCTGTTTCAATTTGGGCGACCTTGTCTTGCGTATCTGGAGTAAGTACGCCGCTCTTACCCCTATTTTCCATCGCCTGACACAGTTCGGCCAGAGTTTTCGCCCCAAAATCGTTACTACTAGATTTTAATGTATGGGCCGCCATACGCAAACCGGACGCATCGTTCTGTTGAGCAGCTTGTCTCAATCTAGAAAGCAAGGAAGGCGCTTCTTCCAGAAAACTATCGATTAGCTCAACCAGCAATTCCTTCTCTCCACCTAACAAATCAAGAAGCATGGACAAAGCGGCTTGATCCAGCGTGGCTATGTCAGCCGTAGGAGAGGAAGAGGCTGGTTCATCTGGCAGGGCGTTTTGCACATCACGTATTTCGTTTAACGTTGACTTTTTGCTACCGGAGGGCTGGCTCTCAGCTAAGGCCCTGACTAACTCGCTCACTCTGATTGGCTTGCTTACGTAATCATTCATCCCGGCGTCCAGGCATAGCTCGCGGTCGCCCTGCATCGCGTTGGCTGTCATGGCGATGATGTGAGGCCCTGCGCTGTCGGGCCAACGGCTGCGAATAGAGCGGGTGGCTTCTAAACCGTCCATTTCCGGCATTTGCATATCCATGAGAATTACGTCGTAGGGTTGACGCTCTAGCGCTTGCAGGGTTTCGAGGCCATTAGCAGCTACATCGGCACGATAACCTAATTGTTCGAGGATACGCAGCGCTAATTTCTGATTGGTTGGATGATCTTCGGCTAAAAGAATGCGGAGTGGTAACCGTTGTCCCATGGTTGAGTCGAAAAGCACATCGGGCGTCTTTTCCCGGGGGCGAAATTTGGTCGGTTGGTCTGAGAAGATCGAGACCAGGGCATCGAAAAGGTGGGAGGGCTTAATGGGCTTGCTTAGAAAAGCGTCAAATTCAAACCCTGTGTCCTTAAGTCGACCGGATACCTCGTGTTGTCCTAAAGATGTTAGCATCACTTTGGGGAATTTTTGCTCTAACCGATGGATTTCCAGGGCCAGGGCAACACCGTCCATTTCCGGCATTTGCATGTCGATAAGGGCGATGTCAAAGGTTTCCCCCTGCTGGAGCCAGTCGAGTGCTTCATAAGGAAAGGCTGTTGTATGAGGTTCCATACCCCACGACTGCGTTTGCAGTTCGAGGATCCGCCGATTGGTTGTGTTGTCATCGACAATTAAAACGCGCTTACCTCTTAATTTTGGTTGAACTTCGTGTAAATGGGAGTAGGTTATATTCGGAATAGATTCAGTCTGAATGGTGAAGTGAAATGTTGTACCCTGGCCGACTTCACTCTCAACCCACATGGTGCCGCCCATAATTTCGGCCAGATGCTTACTAATTGTCAGCCCTAGACCGGTGCCGCCATAGCGGCGGGTGGTAGAAGCATCGACCTGGCTGAAGGCTTGGAATAAGCGATGCATCCGATTTTGTGGTATACCAATGCCCGTATCCCGCACGGCAAAATGCAGTTCATATAACATGGGAGGGGCATTTGGTTCCGACGGTGGCAGAACCGGTGACCATTTTTCAACCAACGCTTCAGAATCTAGGGGGCGACTTTCTACGGAAACAACAATTTCGCCAGAATGGGTAAATTTGACGGCATTGTTTAACAGATTGATGAGAATCTGGCGGAGACGGGTTACGTCACCACCAACAACCTCGGGTGTCTGGACATCGATGTGATAGGCCAGATCTAGCCCTTTCTCTAAAGCGCTGTTTGCTAACAAATCGAGCGCGCCCTCCAGACACTCCCGTAAATCAAAGGGGCGATGTTCCAGTTCAATTTTACCGGCTTCGATTTTAGAAAAGTCAAGGATATCATTGATGATGGTTAACAAGGCATTGCCGCTGTTGCGAATCGTTTCGGCATAATCACGCTGCGCGGCGGTTAGTTTCGTATTCAGCAGCAAACTGGTCATACCAATAACGCCGTTCATAGGGGTGCGAATCTCATGGCTCATTGTGGCCAGAAAGGCGCTTTTAGCCTCGTTAGCGGCTTCGGCTTCTTTGCGCGCTCGCTGGAGTTCGGTGATGTCGTGGTAGATGACAATATTGCCAAGCTTCTCGCCACCCACTGACACAGGCAGGGATGAGAGTTCGACATCCATCAAGCGCCCGTCTTGATGCAGGCGTTTGGTTAACACATGCACCAAATCACCACCGTCCGTCAACGCTGTAATACTTTGAGCCTCGGTGTGAATCAGGTCGGAGCCGGCAACCAGATCATCTAAATTATGACCAATGGCTTTGTTTGGCGTATAACCGAATAATTCCTCAGCGGCCGGATTCCACGATACGATGTGATGCTCTCTATCGGTCGTTACAATAGCAACGGGGCTGTGTTGAACGAGCGCCTCGAAATATTCCTTTTCCTGACGAGCCAACTCATATAAGCGCGCATTATCCAGAGCAATTGAGGCCAATTGGGCAAAGCGGCTTAACAGTTCAATTTCATCCGCACCGAAAGCTTGCTCAGATTCGGGGCCATAGGCCATACCGAGTACGCCAACGACGACCTGTCCTTCATCCGTTCGCATCGCGTGATGGTTATTCTTGAAAACAGGATTGATATTAATATTCCAGGGTAGCGTTTGGGAGTCGGTTAAATCGATATTTACATTTTGGACAAGCGGCACGCCTAACAACGTGCTAATTAAATTATAGTCAAAATTTTTGGCCCGTTCATGCCAGGTATCATAGTTATCAACAACTTTTGGTTGACCGGTCTGCCAAACTTTACCGGCTAGCCCTTCACCCATCTGCAGACGAAAGCCGATCAAGTCAGCAAAGACACCAATCCCCAACTTACGGTCGAGAATAGGTTCACCACTGGCCTGGTCGATATCGACCAGATAAATATAGCCATGTTGGGTACCCAACAATTGAGCTGCTCGGGTAATGAGGTCTTCAAGCAACTCATTTAGGTCGAGGCGACCAATTAAGCCGAGCGTGGTATCATGCAGGGCGGCCAGATACTCTTTTTGTCTCAAAAGCGTCTTTTCAGCCCGAGACCGTTCGGCATTTTCTTGTTTAAGCAAGCTGTTGGCTTCCTGAAGTTGGGCTGTCCGTTGCTTGACTTGTTCTTCTAAGGTAGCATTGAGGCGAGCTAATTCTTCATTTTTCTCAGCTAATTGCTTGTCTTGAAAATAGCTTCGAGCGGCTTCCGTGACGGTTAAAACCAAATCGGTTTGATCCCACGGTTTTGTTATGTAGCGATAAAGCTTCGCCTCATTGAGAGCATCCCCTACCGCAGCGGCATCAGCTTGACCGGTTAACAAAATTTTCAAAGTGCGCGGCAGAAAGGCGTGTACTTCTTTAAGAAGCTCGTTTCCTTTCATGCCCGGCATAATTTGATCTGAAATAATAACCGGTATCTCTAGCCCCTCTTCCAATAACTCTTCCAGAATTTCTAGAGCTTCATCGCCACTTTCGGCAGTTTCAAGATCATATTCGCGCCCAAACTCGCGCCGTAGCTGTTCCTTGAGGCTATTCAATACTATTTTTTCATCATCGACGCATAAAATCGCCGGTTTACTCATAAGATTTCCATACCTGATTCAATCGTTTCGATGAGGGTTTCTTCGGCCCAGGGTTTGTGCAAGCAGCGATAAAGATTCGCCTCTTTTTGTGTTCGCTCCACAGCATCGGCATCAGCCTGACCGGTTAGCATTACTTTGACAATTCCGGGAAATTTTTCGTGAACCTGAATAAGGAGTTCGTCACCTTTCATGTCTGGCATCAACCAATCGGAGACAATCATAAAAATTTCGACGCCATCTTCGTTCAACTCTTCAATAACCTCTAACGCTTCATCCGCACTCTCGGCAAACTCGTAGTGATACTGGCTACCAAACCGATTTTTAATCTGAACTTTGAGGCTATCTAAAACAATTTTTTCGTCATCAACACATAGTATAGCTTTTTTAGGCATACTTAAATCTCCATTGCGTATCTTGCCTTAAGGAGCAAAAACGTTAAGCACGAACAGGTAATGAGACACGGAACGTGGTACGGCCGGGCCGGCTATCAACCTCGATCGTGCCATCGTGTTTTTCAACAATTTTGCGTACGATGTCTAAACCGAGGCCACTGCCCTCCCCAGCGGGTTTCGTAGTAAAAAACGGCTCAAAAATACGGTCTTTAATCTCGTCGGGTATCCCTGAGCCAGAGTCAGAAATTTGGGTAACTACATAGCCATTGTTTTGAAAGACGTCAATCTCCAGTTCACCTTGATTATCCATAGCCTGGATAGCGTTGTGAATTAGGTTTGTCCACACCTGGTTCAGTTCATCGGGAAGACACAAGATTGTAGGCACCTCACTGTAATTTTTGGTAACATCAACGCCTCGCTTAAGTTGGCTATGATAAATGGTCAGCACAACATCGATGCCTTCGGTAATGTTGGCTTCGATCATTGTCTCAGATTGGCCGTAGCGGGCGTAACTCTTGAGCGCAAAGACCACTTTAGAGGCGCGTTCTACTGCGGTAGTAATGTTCTGGCTATTTTTCTGCTGACTTGATAAGTTATACGCAGCTTGTAAGATGAAGGCAATATCCTCAGCTTGAAATAGTGGAATGAACTCGTCAACATCGCTGTAAACTCCCATATCGCTCAAAACGTCGGCAATGAGGTCGGCGTCATCCAGAGCAAGCCCTTCCAGATGCTTACGCAGAGCACGTTTCGCCTTGCGTTCCTCGCGGGATGAAAGTGACACTTCGCTGGCGAGTGCTTTTTCCAGCAAAGCAAAAAATTCTTTCTGTTGTTTTGGTGTTAGTCGTTGAAAAAGCTCAGGCAGTTGGCGAATCGAGTCGCTGAGTGCGTGGGAGATATTGCCGATAGAAGCCCGGATAGCACCAAGCGGTGTATTTACTTCGTGGGCGATACCGGCAATGAGCTGGCCAAGTGCCGCCATTTTTTCGGACTGGATCAACTGTCCCTGGGTGGCCCGCAGGTGATCTAATGTTTCAGCCAGCTCGTGGGCGGTGGCTTCAGCTACATCTTTAGCCTCCTGTGTTTCTTCAAACAAGCGCGCTTTTTGAATGGCGACGCCCACGTTTGCTGCGATTGTCGTTAACAACCGCACGTCCGCTTCATCGAAAAGACCTTCCTGTTTGATGCTTTGGACGCTAATAACACCGATAACCGTTTGGCCCGATTGGCTAATAGAGTCACTTACGGTAATAGGAACACTTAGATAAGATTTGGCCGGAGAGTCTTGAGTTTCGATATTAAATTCGCTGTAGTGCTGCGCCACGTTTTCGTTAATTAACAACGGTTGGCGAGACTCGATAACTTTGGAGGCCAAACCTTCTCCAAAGTTTATAGCTAAGTCATAATAGCGTTGACCACGATAATAGTTGTATGGAAAGTAAATCTTTTTATGGTCAGGGTCATACAAACCAAGGTAGACGGTGTCAACTTCAAAAATCGCCCGCAGTTTTTCGCCCACTTCTTCGATAACGGCATTGAGATCCAATTCAGAAACAAGGGCTTGACTGATACGATTAATGGTGCTCAATTCAGCCGTTCGTTCGGCTACACGCTGCTCTAGCGTTCGCGCCCAGGTGGCATTTTCGAGCGCCACTGCGGCTTGATTAGCCAGAACAGTTAGCAAATCCTGATCCGCCTGGACAAAATGACCGTTAATAATACGCATATCGGCATAAATCATGCCCATTAGCTTAGAGCTTGACAGGAGGGGAATACCCAAAACTGTGCGTCGTGTTAGTTCCGGCGGACCATCTACTCGCATAACCTTATCCTCTACATTTTGAGTCAGAACTGCTTGTAAGGATGTAGCTACTTTATCTAGCACAGGCGATGCTTGAATTTTGACAGTCTCAATATCTTTTGGGGCAATACCGCTGGATACAACAAACTTCCGCTGACCTGCGTCGAGCAGAACCAAAAAAGCTCGTTCAGCTCCGCTCAACTCAACCAATTCATCCATAATGAAATTTGGTAGCGTATTCACATCACGTTTAATGCTCATTCGCATTCCAATATCGAGCATTCGTTTTAATTGATCTTGAATGTCATCTACTCTGGACACTTCGGTCAGCGCATCTAAGGAGACACCTTTTTGGCTGGCATTCTGTGTCCACTCGATGACAAGGTCATGGTTGATTTGAACCTTGTTGAGATAGTTACGCCGCAGGCCCTCGTCGCTGATGGTGGCAATACCGGCCAGCATTATCTCGCGGGCCTGATCAAGCTCAGTCCAGAGCTTATCATCGATAACAAGACCAGGCTCCTTGACGTTTTGAGAAGAAGCAGGGAGGGAGGTGTTAGGGGCAGCACGAAGTACCCGATAATACAACCACCAAATGTCTTGAGGCGGAAACTCAGGGCTTGCATCGCCGGCTGCCTTCAGGAGTTCGACAGCTTCTAAAGTGCTGCGATGTGCTGCCGACCAATCATCCATAGCCAGGTAAGCAGCACCTAACCAAGCCAGAGCTGCGGCCTGATCTGCCGGTATTTCCAACTCAGCAAACAGGTCAACCGCCTGTTGGAGGAGTTCACAAGCTTTGTCTATTTGCTGTTGCGCTAAAGCAACGCGCCCTAACCCCAGCCAATAATAAGCCTCCCCGGCCCGATCCTCGATATCGTGAGCCAAGATGCGGCCTTCTTCAAAAATCTGTTGGGCGCGATCAACCGCTCCCAACCCTAGAAGGGCACGCCCCAAGCTATCTAAGTACATAGATAGAGCGAAGCTCATCTGCATATTGCGAGCAATATTGACCGCTTGCTCGCCGTAACCACAGGCCTGGCTATACAGCCCCAATCGCCAATAGACCAGTCCCAAATTATTGTAAAGACTGGCCTGGCGCTCACGCTGACCCAAATCCTGAAAAATGGTTAGAGCCTGTTCATAATAAGCCCGCTGCCTAGCATAGTCACTCGTTGTCTGCCCCAACATATTGAGCACGTTGGCTTCACCAGCTCGATCTCCCAAGCTGTGATAAATATTTAATGCCATTTCCAGGTGGTCGCGGGCTAGAGAAGTCTTGTTTGTTACCGTGGCGATAGCCCCCAAATTCCACAAGGTATGGGCTTCACCGGAGCGATCATCCAGTTCGCGGTACAGATGTAGTGCCTGTTCACGACAATTTTGGGCGCGGGTGTAATCACTTAACTGTTCCCAAGCTTGGCCCAAAACAGTCAGGCTATCAGCCTCTAGCTTACGGTCGCCGGTTTCCCGAGCTAACTTTACAGCTGTCTCAGCAACCTGCTGAGCTTCAGTACTATTGCCCAACTGATTAGCCACATCAACTTGGTGAACGATTACTTCTATTTGCCGAGCCGCATCATTCATTTGTTTGGCGAGAGCAGCCATTGCTTCAAGGTCGGCTGCTTGGGCTTGTAAATTTCCCAACTGACCATAGCTCTCAGCTCTCAAGGCTAACAAGTCATACTCATTGGTGATATCCAAAGCATCTGCTTTAGAACGCAGAAACTCTAGTGCCTGAGTATAATAACCAATGGCAGTATCGTACTCGTTAGCTAGGCGGGCTTGATCGGCGGCCCGCTGCAAGCCAAGCAGTGATGTGGCGACCGCTTGGAATTTAGTGTCGTGTTGATCTGGCATATCGTCCACTCTTTAGACTTTTTGGCCACATTTATTGAACAGATCCCAAAGACAGCATAACTCAAAATAGCTAAAAATAAATCATTCAACATTAGATTGATGGGTTTCTGGATGGAATATGTTTTAGCCCCGAAGCAGGGTAAAAACCGAGGTTACAGTCAATTGTAAATAAGTTATGATAAGTAATAACGGTAATTCTACCATGAGTGAATGTGAAGGGCAATGGTGTTTGGGGTACCTATATTCTATCTCAAACCAAATTTTAATCCGAGTCAAACAAAGTTCCTAATATTTTGTGTTATACATTACAGAATGTATCTTAAAATACATCGCCTATAAGGACTATTGACAGGTTTGAACTTGTATGTTACGTTGGCAGTTATAGAATACGCATCGCCTGGGAGATAGCAGTCCTTGATGTATGAACAGACCCTAGACAAAAAATTGACCCTTTGTCTCCGAAATGCCAACTCACATAAGTTTCATTTATTGTTTTCGAAAAAAACGCTTAGGGTTTGACCTTAAAATCGTAATTAATGGTTGGGAAAGATCGCTTTGATAACTATGTTGTTAATAAGCGCTATTCTTCAAAAAATAGAGCAGGAACTTTTAAAGTGCTGAGCAGCACGAGTTCCTGCTTTTTAATTGTTTTACTATACAGGAGAGAATTAATGTATCGAAGAATTATTATTTTTTTATTTGTTTTGGCCGTAGCTGGCCTAATGGCGACAACTGTTTTCGCGCGAAACAGCAAAAGTCTCAAAATTAAAGATGTATCGTGGGATATCGGCTCACTAATTGCGGAAGGAGATGTAACAGGGCTTGGAAACGAAGATGCGACAGTTACCTTAGATGCATCCGGAACAGCAGTTACTACCTGTATTAATCCCGGTGGAAATGAAGTACCAGGACAGACAAAGAGTGTGTCGGCCGAAGATTCGTATCTAATACAATCTGGCGATATAACGAAAAATGGTCGAGCTCCGTTCACAACCGAAGCCGAGGCTAACTTATCTGCACGTGAGGCTGGTTGTCCAAATGGCAATTGGACGGTAGATATGTTTACATTCTGGGAAGAAGCCACACTCACTATTGAACAGGGCGATCAAACCGTTTCGCAAACCTATACCTGTGAAACCACGCGTAACCCTGACCGCGTCACCTGTGTGCAGCAATAGATTAAAGTTATTTTTTTCGCTTTTGGAAGGTATTTAAAGATAACAAAATTTGGCATCTCTCCTCGAAGAGTGTGGAGAGATGCTTTAATCAAGTCACCAAGTGAAAGGAGAGTCAGGATGAAAAGAACTGTCCTCACGGTTACGTTCATTCTAGTCATGATGCTGGGGGCAGTGGGTGTTGCTCAAGCAATTATCAATGGACAGCCAGATGACAACAGACATCCGTATGTAGGAATGCTCCTTATGCAAACCGATGATGGCGGATTTGAAGTTTGTTCGGGAGCGGCGATCTCAAAGAAGGTAATCTTGACATCAGCCCATTGTTTTAGTGCGTTAGATAAGCCTGTATTTGTCACGTTTGATGCTGACGCCAATCCAGAATCGAATCCAAAATTTCATTCAGGATCGTGGTTTCCGCATCCAGACTTTTGTGCCGACTGTTCAGGTCCCCAATTCAACAGCTATGACGTGGCAGTAGTCATTTTAGATAAGTCTGTTAAGCTACCAAGATATGCCGTGCTGCCGTCTGAAGGCTTAGTTGACACACTGGATATGAAAACCAAACTCGGTATAGTTGGTTATGGGGTTCAAGAGTTTGTGATCGGTGATGGCCCACCAACGAGGGGTTCGGCTTTTACCCGCTTCTTTTCCACAGTTGACCTAATAAAGAATGAAGAAGCGAATAGCGATGCTTTCATCAAAATATCAGCAAATCCGGCTAAAGAAAAAGGTAGTGTCTGTTATATTGACTCAGGCGGCCCCGATCTTTTAGAGGATACTGATACTGTTTTGGCAGTTAACTCGTATGCCAACGACAATTATTGCAAAAGCGTTTCATATTCCTATCGAGTTGACACACCTGAAGCATTGAAGTTTATCGAACAATTCCTTAAGAAAAAATAATCTTATATACTTTATGAGAAAAGGGGAAACCGATTTTGCATCTGGTTTCCTCTTTTTATTTTCACCTATTGGGTTGGCCGCAGGTAAAGATCTACTCCAAACTCGCCACTTTTTATTCTCAGTAGTCTAAGGCCATTTTGCCCACCTAATGGGCCAACTTCACAGGAGTGGTTTAGTAGGACAAACATAGAGCTTACTTTTTCCCGGTAAGCAAAAACGTCGTCAAATCACCCTTGCCCTTTACGGCTGTCAAACCGCGTGCTTCAAATGTATAGGTATCTTTTAGAAGAGAATAGGTTTCCTGAGTAACCTGTATTCCCCCGGCCACGCCATGTGACTCCATTCGGCTGGCAATATTGACCGTATCGCCCCACAGATCGTAACTAAATTTCTTAGCGCCAATGACTCCGGCCACAACCGGCCCTGTGTGGATACCGGTCCGAATAGCCAGAGATTGACCATTACCTAACTGCAACTGCGTAATGGCATCCTGCATTTCTAGCGCCATGTCGGCAATGGCCTGAGCGTGATCGGCACGTGGGGTGGGTAGGCCGCCAACCACCATATAAGCATCACCAATGGTTTTTATCTTCTCTAAGTTATGCTTTTCCGTAAGGTGATCGAGCTTTGAGAATATCTCATTGAGAATGTTCACCAGCTCGGTGGGAGGTATATGACTGGAGAGTGTTGTAAAGCCAACAATATCAGCAAAAAGCACGGTAACGTCATTAAAACTATCGGCGATAGTATGTTGCCCTTGCTTGAGGCGATCGGCAATGGGCTTGGGTAAAATATTGAGCAGGAGGCGCTCGGATTTCTCTTGCTCAATTTGCAGCTTTTCCAGATAAGCCTGCTCCTGATCACGCAGGTGTTTTTTCTCCAGGCTGGCACCGATACGGGCTTTCAATAAAATGGGGTTGAACGGTTTTAAGAGGTAATCTTCAGCTCCCATTTCGATACATTTCACGGTACTTTCTATTTCGTCTAATGCGGAGATAACAATA
>JAGRBZ010000127.1 GCA_020433805.1 Anaerolineae bacterium | reverse complement strand
ACGAGATTTTGACATAAGCGTGGGAAAGAAACCAGGGTTTTCGGTCAATTCGATCAATTTTGCGCCAAAAACGGCTCACGCAAGCGCATATTTTCAGTTCTGACATTAAAACCCTGGTTTCTCAGACCGAAGTCTCGTTGTATTACTATCATGATGAGTTGTCTTGCCGTAACCGATAGAGGGATATTTTGAAGCCGGTTGATACCTCTTGTGGGGGATACTGCGGCACAGGCTCACAGCCTGTTTTGAAACAGACACCATGTCACAATAGCAAGAGGAGAATGCATGCAAGCATCTGATAAGCCTAAACACAGTACCAATGCCAGTTATGAAATGGTCGATGAAGAGGCCATTGTTATCAATTTGAAGACCGGAATTCTCTATACGCTGAACGATACCGGAGCCGTGTTTTGGCAGCTCATTGATGGGCAGCGCACGATTACGGATTGTGCCGAGGTGATTGCCGCCGACTATGACGGTGTTGAGACCAACGAGGTTGAAGGTGATCTGCTGGAACTGGCTGCTGAATTTGAGGCAGAAGGCTTAATTGTTACCTAAACGACTGAAGCGTGGGGTTGTAGCGACGATAGTATTAGGCCGAGCCTGGATCGATGCCCCACGTCGGGCGTTGCTGCGGAGGATGGTGGCCTTTAGCCGCGCCCTACCCGACCAATTTAACCAACCTTTACCCGAAACTATGGCCAGTTTGACGCCATCGTCCCAGGCAACCACTGCGCTCCCTATGCCAGAGAAGGAAATTCGACAGCTAGCCGATGCGGTAGCCGCGTGGCATATTCGTTCGCCGTTGGGTATTTGCTTGCGGCGTTCGCTACTGCGCTATTACTTTTTGCGGGAAGCCAACATCCCGGTGCAGGTTATCTTTGGCGCACGTATCAAAGATGCGGCTGAAGGAGGGGGCATTGGCGGTCACGCCTGGTTGACGCTACACGGCACGCCTTACTATGAAAATCCGGCTGATTATCAAGGATTTGTGATCATGTACACCTATCCGCAACTTGAAGCTCAGGCATAACTAGCAAACGATACGTTACAGCCCGAAGCGAGGCTTTATATGTGCGGTATTGCCGGCATGTATGCGCTTAACAGCGCTCCGATCGAACCCCAAGAAATTGAGGCCCAAATTACAACCCTTATTCATCGCGGTCCTAATCAGGGGGCGGTTTATTGCTCTCCACGGGGGCAGTGTGGTCTGGGCATTCGCCGCCTGAGCATCATCGACGTGGCAGGTGGTCACCAGCCGCTGGTCAACGAAGATAGTACGCGCCATATGGTTTACAACGGCGAAACCTACAATTATCGGCAGCTCCGAACCGAACTTGAACAGCTAGGCCATAGCCCTAAAACCCTTAGCGACGGCGAGGTCATTCTGCATGGATATGAGGAATGGGGGGCAGCCGGTGTTTTAACCCGACTGCGCGGTATGGGCGCTTTTGCTCTGTGGGATGAGAAGCAGCAGCAGCTTTTTATTGGCCGCGACCGTTTTGGCATCAAACCCCTTTACTACGCCGAGCATGCCGGTCGGCTGGTATTTGCATCCGAAATTAAAGGCATACTATGCCGGGCCGATTTTCCACGTCGGGTAAACCGTTTAGCCCTTGATGCAATGCTGCGTCTGGGTTTCGTTCCCGGCCCGGCCACCATGTTTGAAGGCATCTACAAGCTCCCCCCAGCCCATTATTTAATTGCCCGCGAAGACAGTTTTACAATTAGAAACTATTGGCAGCTTACCTACGAACCGTCTTTGTCACTTTCCGAAGCGCAGGCGGTTGAGCAGTTTTTAGAGTTGCTTGATGAGTCGGTGCGCATACGTTTGATGAGCGAAGTGCCGCTCGGCACGCTCCTGTCCGGAGGTCTTGACTCTGGTACGCTGACAGCGTTGGTTCAGCACCGCCTCGCAGTCGACGGTGGGACCGTGGGCGGTGTAAATTTACGATTGTCGAAACCGACGACAATTCCACCACCGGGAAACGACGATGAGCGGCCTACACTCAAAACCGTGTCTATTGGTTTTGATAAGAGTGCGTACGATGAGTCGGCCTTGGCCCAAAATCTGGCCGACTATCTAAAAACCGACCATCACGCTATCTCCTTTACCGATCAAGATTTTGATGCCTATCGCGAGGTGATGTGCCATCTGGAAGAGCCGCAGTGTTCGGCCACTGCGGTGCCGATTTACAAGCTGTATCAAGCATGTCGTAAAGTCGGCTTAACGGTGGTTTTGACCGGCGAAGGCTCTGATGAACTCATGGGAGGCTACCACTGGCATCGGGGTGATGCGCTGGTGCGCCCTCTGTTGGGGCTACCGGCGACTGTGCGCCGGGCTGTAGCCAACTCGCCCCTGCCGATGTCGGCGGCAGCGCGCCGCGTGCTAAGCCGGGGGACGGCGGATGTGGCTCGCCGCTACCAAGACTGGTTAGAAGTCTCCGGCGCTGATGTTCGCTCGACGCTGCTGCTAGCAGAGAACGGATCGACCCATAGAGCGAATGGCACCAATCCGTTGTTGATGAACTGGGCCGAAAGCTGGGGTACGGTAAAATCCACCGCGCCGCTGCATCAAACGCTGTGGCTGGAGAGCCGGACTCGGATGGTCGACTTTATCAATTTTGAAGTGGATAAGATGAGTATGGCTCATTCGATTGAGGCCCGTGTGCCATTTCTAGATCATCATCTGTGGGAGTTTTGTGCGGCGTTACCGGCCCATTACAAGCTCAAACGCGGCGTCGAGAAGCACCTTTTGCGGCAAGCAACCAAAACCATTTTACCGGAGGCAACGCGCACCCGGCGCAAAAAGGGATTGGCTTCACCCTATGCCCATTGGCTGCGATCCAAACGTTTGCCGGATTGGGCCGAAGAGGCGCTATCTCCCCAGGTGGTGACGCGGGTGGGGTTGTTTGATATCTCTAGCGTAAATACCTTGCGACAAACTCACCAATCAGGTCAAGATAATCTAGGGTCGCTATTGATGGGTGTATTGAGTACACAAGTATGGGCCAAAGAATTTAGAATTTAGAATGAAGAATGTAGAAATTTGGAATGGTGAAGTTGGAAGGTTGGTGAGGGGGACTTGAATATAGGGTGAAGATATGACGGCTAAGAAACCGAGGGATATTCAAGAGCGGACGTTTGAGTTTGCTAAGCGGGTGGTAAAGCTGCATCAATATCTCTATGAGTTAGGTGGGACGGAACGGGTGTTGGCCGGGCAGATTTTGCGTTCGGGTACGTCTATTGGGGCTAATTTGGAAGAAGCAAATGCCGGACAAAGCAAATCCGATTTTATCAACAAATGCAACATCGCGCTGAAAGAAGCAAGGGAAACTTTATACTGGCTCCGTTTACTTATTGAATGTCACCTGGTTTCCTCCGAAAGATTGTCTCCCCTCATTTCCGAAGCCGATGAAATCGCTGCTATTCTAACAACTATAGTAAAAAATGCACGAACAAACCTTAAAAAAGAACGAACAAACAAAACTTAATACAACTCCTTCAAAACCCTCTCCATTCTCCATTCTTCATTCTTCATTCTCTATTCTCTATTCTTCATCCTTCATTCTCTATTCTACATTGTTAATCGGTTTTGCATTAAGACTGTATGTATTGGACATAGAGAGTTTGTGGTACGATGAATTGCTGGAGTTAGATATCACCCAGCACTCACTCAACACCATTTTGCCGCTGCTGCCTCGCCATACGGCGCTGCCGCTGGATTATATTCTACTCCACTTTTGGGTGTTGTTTGGACGGCAGGATTTTTGGGTGCGACTGCCGGCCGTTTTCTACGGGATGTTGGCACTGCCTGTGGCCTACCAATTGGGGCGCACGTGGTTTGGACAGCGGGGCGGCCAACTCTTAATGGCGCTCATGGCGCTGTCGCCGCTGCATCTGTACTATAGCCGGGAAGCACGACCCTACTCGCTGCTACTGTTGGGCGTTTTAATTGCCTGTTATGCTGTGTGGCATCTGCGTCGCCAGATACGCTGGCGCTATCTGGTGATGTTGCAGGTGGGGACGCTTATCTTTGCTCTATCACACTTTTTCGCTAACGCAATTTATATGCCGCTGTTTGGCCTGCTGGCGGCAGACCTCATATTTAGTAAAAATCGCAAACATGTGATGCGCGTGATGGGGGCCGTGCTAATCACCGGTGGCATAGCTTTCGCCACAATCCTTGCATTGGGCTGGGGCGGTCCCATGTTGAAAACATCGCGTGGTTTTGCGGAAACAATTCTAGAGCCGGAGCGATTTACGCTCGATGCTGAGGAGAAACCCAACCAAGGGGCCGGACCGGAGATAAGCTGGAATTACTTCCGCTTCAAAGTTTTGAAGCCTATGGTTATCAGACACTCTGATATAGCCATGTGGGTAATTAATGGGCTGGCCTTCGTTGGTTTTGTTTTTTTACTCTATCAAAAGCGGTACCATTTGGCCTGGTTCTTATCCATTTGGTTGATTGTGCCGTCGCTGGTTATTTTGGCTTTTCTGCTGCATCAGGGAACCTTTTTCTCGATACGGTATATTTTGTCTACCCTGCCGGCCTATTTGGCGCTGGTTGCCGCCGGCGTGTTAGGCGTAGCTGTTTGGGCTAATCGCCTGGGAGGGCGACAGATAGCGACTGTGGTGTCGGCTGTTTTAGTAGGTTTTATTGTCTTTAATTTCGTTTATGGCGTGACTCTTATTTATGACAATAAAGTTAAAGAAGATTGGCGGCTGGTCGGCGATTTTTTACGAAAAAATGCCCATCCGGATGATACCGTTATTGTAATCAATGGCGAAGAAACCTTAAACTGGTACTATCCCCCGGCCGATGCCGAGCCGGACACATATGATAAGCTGGAAACGGTTCAAGAGGCTCTGGATCAAACGGATCGAAGTTGGGTTGTGTACAGCATCTTTTCGCCCTACTTGCCTGAAGGCAGACAAATAAAAGTTTGGCTGAGCGAACAGGGGGCCATCCGGCTGGTGCTGCATCATGATATTGCCGTTTATTATTACGGAAGAAACGCTGACCCGCTGCAATTGCTGGCCGAAATTCGAGAGTTTGCGTTGCCCGTTGATCATAGGCTGTACGCCAGTTTAGCTCGCGAGAATCGACAAAATCCGGCTGTGGCGCGGCAATACTATCTTTTAGCCATCGAAAATGCCCCTGACGATGAAGTCCGCGCTGATTACGAGGTTGCTTTAGAAGCTCTTCAACCGTAAAATTAAATAATGGTTAACGGTATTTCCTCGCACAACAAGGAGAACGCACAATGACTCGAATCGCTCTTGTAACAGGAGCCAATCGCGGTATTGGTTTTGAAGTGTGTCGACAACTGGCCCTGCAAGGTGTGCAGGTAATTTTGACCAGTCGTAATGTCGCCAAAGGTCAAGCCGCCGCTGACGTGCTGCGTAATGAGGGGTTGGAGGTAACTTCTCACCAGCTTGACGTCACCGATGTCGAGAGTGTGATGGCACTCCAGGAGGAAATCGACGCGACATTTGGCCGACTGGATATTTTGATCAACAATGCCGGTGTTTATTTAGATGAAGGCGTTTCCATTTTCGATGTTTCGTTAGAGGCAATGCGTTTAACACAAGAAGTTAACTTTTTTGGGCCGTTTCACCTATGCCGCGCTTTTGTGCCTATGATGCGTTTGAAAGATTACGGGCGTATCGTCAATGTGTCATCCGGTTATGGGGCGATGGTCGACATGGGGGCTAGAACTGCTGCCTATCGCATTTCTAAGCTAGCCCTTAATGCGCTAACCCGTATCGTAGCCGATGAAGTGAAAGGATACAATATCAAAGTTAATGCCATGTGTCCCGGTTGGGTCAGTACCGACATGGGTGGACCTGCCGCGCCACGAACGGTTGATGAAGGAGCCGAGGCCATTACTTGGCTGGCTACTTTGCCTGATGATGGCCCAACCGGCGGTTTTTTCCGCGACCACCAACCCATTCCCTGGTAAACAATTTAATAGTTGTAGGACTTACGCAGTTCCTAGAACAATGTGCACAATTGTTCGCATCTTGGGCCAAACAAGAGGCACAAATTGGCAATTCGTGCTACAAAACGCCTGATGTCGCGTCAACTGCGTAAGCCCTAAGTTGGCTAAAACCGGATCTATACAAGCTAGACATAGAAATTAGGATAGAAAGTGAAAGCAACCAACATCTATTTCTCATTTTTATCTTGAAGATACTACGGTACTGGGTCCGCAAGATGGGATTGAGTACGAATGGATAAAATCAACCACGAATCGCACGAATTTTCGCCGATTTTATTATTTTATTCGTGTTCATTTGTTTAATTCGTGGTTAAAACACTTTCCCCATCGCATAAACCCAGTGCCGATACTACTATGGAGAGCGTATGTGGGGTGCTTTAGAATGGCAAGCGTGGATAACGCTTGGCATTGTTTTTTTGATACTTATTTCATTAATTAAAGAAGTGGCTCGCCCTGAAGGAATTTTTCTGGGTGCTTTGGGCTTGCTTTTGGTTTTCGGGATTTTAACTCCGGAAGAAGCCTTTGCTGGTTTTTCGAATACCGCGGTCTTAACCGTGGGGGCGCTGTTTGTTGTAGCCGTTGGGGTACAAAATACGGGAGCACTCAATTTTACGGATCGCCTTCTTTTTGCCCGTTCAACCAGTCTGACAGGCGTTTTGATACGTATTATGATTACCACGGCTTCTATGTCGGCCTTTTTGAACAACACACCTATTGTGGCGATGTTGATTCCTCGGGTACAGGCCTGGTGCGATAAAAGTGGCGTTGCGCCCTCGCGACTGCTGCTGCCCCTGTCATATGCCGCTATTGTAGGAGGGATGACCACGCTGATTGGCACATCAACCAATCTGTTAGTATCGGGTTTGATGCAGGCCAACGGCTATGAAGGCTTAGGTCTGTTCGATTTGAGTTGGGTCGGCATTCCGGCGGCGCTCGGAGCCATTCTTTATTTTGTAACCATTGGACATCACCTACTGCCAAATCGACAGGTGCTGCCGGCTACGGAAAGCGAGCTTGAGCATTATCTCTTTGAAGTGCGCGTTTCCTTCAATTCGCCTTTGGCCGGAAAGACCGTCGAACAAGCCGGCCTAAGGGCGTTGGGTGAGGCTTACCTGGTTCACGTGTTTCGTAACGAACGATTTATTCCTTCAGCCCCGGATTTTCGACTGCGTGAGTGCGATGTATTGACGTTTCGCGGGAGCCTGTCCATGATGGAAAAGCTTCTAAAACGTCCCGGTTTTGAGCGTACGGTTGACGGTGTTGAGGCTAGAGGCCAGATGACGCTGCCGCTCTTTGAAGCGGTTGTCGCTCCGTCATCGCTGCTCGTTGGCCGAACGCTGCGGGAAGTGCGCTTTCGCGAGCATTTTCACGGGATTGTGCTCGGTATCCAGCGTCGCGATACCCAAATCGAGGGGTCATTAGGCACAGTCACCATTCAGCCGGGCGATTTGCTGCTTATCGAAGCACCGCCCGGCTTTGATCGGCGTTGGAACGGCCGCCGATCCGATTTCTACCTTGTGGCTCCGCGCCGCCCTGGCAAGCTTCGGCCTCAGCGGCGCAAAGCACCACTGGCCCTTTTTATCCTTATTGGGGTTGTACTACCGGCGGCGGTAGGTTTGGCCCCCATTGTGACGACAGCTTTTATTGGGGCTATTGCCATGCTGTTAACCCGTTGTATCAGCAGTTGGGAAGCGCGACGGGCCGTTGATTTTCCGGTGCTGTTTGTTATTGCGGCGGCGCTGGCGGTTGGCCGTGCCATCGAAATTACCGGTTTGGCAGATGCCATCGCTCAAACTATGATCGGTGGGGCTGCCGTTTTTGGCTCGGTTGGTGTGTTGGTTGCTATCTATTTTACCACCAGCTTGCTCACCGAATTCATTACCAATAATGCTGCCGCAGCACTCATGATTTCCATCGGTCTGGCTGCCGCCCGTGATCTGGGGGTCGCTCCGGAAGCCTTTGCTATTGCAGTGGCGATTGCGGCCTCGGCCAGTTTTCTCACTCCCATTGGCTACCAAACCAACTTGATGGTGATGGCCGCCGGGAGTTATCGCTTTTTTGACTATTTTAAAGCCGGTATTTTTCTCAATTTAATTGTGGCGACAATTGCTATTACGATGATCACGTTGTTCTGGCTTTAGAAAGAACCATAGCCCAAGATAAAGAAAATGGCGATGAGAATAGGTTGATGAATCAGATAAATCAACAGGGAATGTCGCCCCAGAAAACGCAGCCCGGCAATGAGCGGATTAGCACTCCAATCGGGTAGAGAGAAAATTCGAAAGCGATTGGGATAAAGGCTATAACCGGCAAAGATCCCAAGCAAGGCGATGCCGGCGTAGGGCAGTACCGGATAATAATCCACCATAACGACGCCTCGCTGCTTCAAGCCCAGCCAGATAAGCCACGGATAATCGACATAGACGCTGTGGATAGCGATGCCGATAACGATCATCACCAGACCGGCCAACAGCGTTAGCCAGCGGTTAATACGCAGAAACGGGTAGCTCATCATAATCGAGAAGCCGATGAGATGCAGGATGCCAAAGATAACAAAGCCACGACCGATGAACAGATAGGTCCCGAGGGTGATGACCAATCCCCAGCCAAATATTTTCGCGCCCCGTAGAAAATATTTGAAGAACAGGTTTGTTTCGCCTTTTTGGATTTCGCGCTGGTAGCTGAGCGTCAGGGCGATACCGGACACAAAGAGAAACTGCGTAGCGATAGTTCGGGCAAACCATTGCCACGGTCCAACAAAAAGATTACCCTGATACAGCCCAAAAAAGTTGAGATCCCAAACAAAGTGGTAAAAAACCATCTGCACGATGGCAAAACCGCGCAAGGCGTCGATTTCCCACAGGCGGGTAGACGTCTTTTTAATGTTTGCCGCAGCAGTTGTTGTCGTTGTCGTCATGATAGACTGGCCCAATCTTCGAAGAAAGTTTGGAACGTACTTTACGAAAGATCGGGTACAAGATCAAATTTCGCGAAGGCTACTTAGGATCGTGAATTAAATAACTTCCACATTTGAGTTTAGGTAATTGGTAAATAGTAAGTGGTAATTGGCTGTTGGGTAGCGCAACATTAAACCGTGGAGAGAGTAAAGAACCCAGGTTTTTGCCACAATTGTAAGCATGTTGCCCAATTGAGCACCCACTATAAGCCTTTGCGGGTCTCATGTTCAAGAAAAACCTGGGTTCTAACGTTACCACGATTTTGTGCAGAGCTACCATAATTTTGTCCTCCTTGTTATTCCCATCTATAATAACGCTGTTCAAGCACCCCTCGCCAAAAAAATGCTTAACGAGGAAACATGTCGACAGAAAATGTTCCGTTGTTACGGACAAAACTGCATCGGCCAGAACCTGGCCTCGGCCATATTCCACGATCTCATTTAATCAATTACCTCAACCACAATTCTCAGCGAAAATTAACCTTGGTTTCGGCTCCGGCCGGCTTCGGTAAGACAACGCTCATTGCCGAATGGTTACAAACCGGCTCCCGAAAGGTGGCCTGGTTGTCGTTGGATGAAGCGGATCGCAATTTTGTCCGCTTTATGCGTTATATCGTGGCCGCTTTGCAAACGATCTGGCCGGAGATGGGGCTTGATTTGATGCGTTTACTTCAAGTTCCTAAACTGCCGCCGGCAGCTTATTTTGCTACCAGCCTCATCAATGACCTGGTCGACCGGCCCGGTCCGTTTATCTTGGTCCTTGATGATCTTCATCTGGTTGAGTCGACCGAGATTACGCAATTTCTGGACATGATTATTGAACACTTTCCGCCTCAGGGGCAACTTGTGCTGATTACGCGAGTTGACCCGACCTTACCGCTGGCCCGACTGCGGGCGCGGAGCCATATGGTCGAAATTCGGGCGACCGAACTGCGGTTCGACGCCATCGAGATCGACGCCTTTCTAAGGCAGCGACAGATGGTTGCCCGGCTGTCACCCGAGGCTATCGTTGCCCTGGCCGAACGGACAGAGGGCTGGATTACGGGCGTCCAACTGGCTTCTTTGTCGATGTACCATCACCAAGACCCAACGCACTTTGTCGAACAGTTTGCCGGAACCGACCGATACGTGATGGAGTATCTGGTTGATGAGGTCATATCGCAACAGCCACCCCGGGTGCGCAGCTTCTTAATGCGGACCTCAATTTTGGACCAAGTCTGCGCTTCGTTGGGCGAAGCCTTAATGAACGTTGTGATCGAGAATAATCCTCAGCCTATCGGAGACAATGATTATGAGGCCGCCAATGAGACCAGGCCAACTGCCAGCGAAATATTAGAGACCATCCGGCACACCAATCTATTCTTGATCTCGTTGGATACGGAAGCCAACTGGTATCGCTATCACCATCTTTTTCAATCGCTGTTGAAGCATTGGCTGCGAGTCCACTGGTCCGCCCCAGCGATTGCCGCCCTACACGCTCAGGCCGGCCGCTGGTTAGCCGGGCAGGGGTACATCGAGGAGGCTTTGGACCACATTCTGGCAGCCGGTGAGTTGGAGCAGGCAGCCCGGTTGGTGGAACAGTCTCGCCATAAACTTCTCAACAAAGGGCAGGTGACTATTCTGGCCCAGTGGTTAGGCAAGCTGCCGAAGGAACTGATCGAACAGCGACCGGCTCTGCTGTTGGCGCGGGCCTGGATCTATCGTCATCGTCATGGGGCATCGTCAGGCTATTCTGCCCTGCTTCCGCAAATAGAAGCCTTGCTGTGCCAACAGTCCGACACGACAGAAACAGAAGCTCTCTGGGGTGAGTTATATTCCCTCCAAAGCGGACGGAGCTATTTTCAGGGTGACGGACAGCGGGCTATCGATCTGGCCAAGCAAGCCCTGTTAAAATCCCCACCGCACCAGGCCTTTGTCCGGGGCAATACCATGGTCAATCTGGCCATTGCTTACCGGCTTGTTGGCCAGGGCGAGAAAGCCAAGCAAGAACTGATCACGGCCCTTTACGAAAATCATGAACAATCGCCAACCTATGTCCTGCGGCTGTACACGCCGCTTAACACGGTTTATTTGGGTAACGCTGACTTTAACCGGTTGGCCCAAACCTCGGCGTATCAGTTGAAACTGGCCGAGCAAGAAGGGCTGGGCATCGAGATCGGCTGGGGAAATCTCTTCTGTGGTGGTGTTGCTTATGAGCACAATGACCTGACGGCGGCAGCCCACTATTTTTCAAGCGTAACCGAACGACCCTACAGCGTGGAATTCCTAACCTATTATGAAGCAGCTTGTGGACTGGCCATGACGTATGTAGCCCAAGACCAGCTTGATCGAGCCAACTGGGTTTTTGATCAACTGGTCGAGATGATGATGGCCCATAACCGCCAACCCATGCCCTTGCTGACCGATTGGCTTGAGGTTCGATTTGCCCTCCGCCGGGGAGATGTCAGGGCGGCCCAGCGTCTGGCTTTGTCGCTAACCTTTGTGTCTGAACAGGAAACGATGATGGGCGTTATTGATGGCCCCGGTCGAACCATGGCCAAGCTGTGGCTGACCCAACAGACCAAAGCTAGCCTTGAAAAAGCCGCCCTTATGCTTCAGCAACTGTTGTCCTTGGCCAATACGTATTTCAACACCTGGCGCAAAATCGAAATTTTGGCGATGCAGGCGCTGGTCGATGATGCGCAAGGCGCTCACGATCGGGCGCTGGACCGGTTGACGGAAGCCATCACGTTAGCCCAGCCGGGTGGCCTCATTCGTACTTTTGTTGATTTGGGACCCCATTTGGCTCCGTTGCTGCAAGCATTAGCGACTCGTAAGATTGCGCCGGGTTACATCGCCACCATTTTGGCCGCTTTTCCCGTGTCCGAATTGCAAGTGCCGTCAGTGCCTCAGCAGAATAATTCCTCGGTGCCCGAGCTAATCGAACCCTTAACCAACCGCGAACTCGAGATTTTGGAACTACTGGTTCAACGGTACTCCAACAAAGAGATTGCCACTCAGTTGGTTATCTCGCCTTTCACGGTTAAGAAACATACAACCAACATCTACCAAAAGCTGCAAGTGAAAGGACGGCGGCAAGCGGTGACAAAGGCCAAGACGTTAAATCTGTTATCCAACGGGTATTAAGACAAAGTTACCCTCCTTCTCACTCCAGAACCACACTGCCGTCTGAAGAACAGGAAGCTGCCAAGCAGCTCGATTATAGGTTAGACGACCTCAGCCCCAAACCGACCTTTTTGGACCAACCGAATGCTCAGGCTAATTGAAAAGTGACTGTCACCTTGTTCGATCCACCCAACTGCGTAAGTACTAAGTCTGGTCAGTAGAGGAAAAGAAAAAGACCGCCTCATATGAGGCGGTCGGGGTAAAGTTAGATTGCAGTTCGTTGGCTCAGGCCAGGCTGCCCTCGGACTAACTTTGGATTTCAAGCAGTTCGACTTCAAAAATGAGCGTACTATCCGGCGGTATTATCTCGCCCGCTCCCTCATGGCCAAAGGCCAATTCAGCAGGAACAACCAGTTGGCGCTTGCCGCCCACCTTCATCGAGGCGATGCCTTCATCCCAGCCGGGGATAACATAGTCTTGCCCAACCGGAACAACCAGTGGAAGTCCATAATCTAACGAACTATCAAACTTGGTGCCGTCTTCCAACCAGCCGGTGTAATGCATGCTCACTATCTGTCCTTCCTCAGGCATCGGACCCTCACCCTCGGCAAAATCGAAATACTTTAAGCCGCTATCGGTAGTGGTGTAATCGGCTTCAGCAACGTCGGCCGGCGACTCCGGGCTGCTGGGCAAAATATCCAGCAGTTCAACATCAAAATAAAGGGTGGCGTTGGGCGGAATAACGCCTCCGGCACCAAATTCAGCATAGGCTAACTCAGACGGGACGATTATTTTGGCCTTGCTGCCGACCGGGAGTTGGCTAAGCCCTTCATCCAAACCGGGGATGACCATCCCTTTACCTACAGCAAAGGTCAGCGGCATATTCATCGCGTACGAGTCATCGAAAACGGTGCCGTCGGCCAATTTGCCGGTGTAATGAGCCTGCACAACATCACCCTCCACCGGCACGTCACCGGTGCCCTCTTCCTCAACAAAATATTGCAAACCACTGTCGGTGGTCTTCATATCCAATTCTAAAAAGTCGGCCATGTCTTCCTCATCAAGGGCTACTTCTGCCGGCGGTTCTTGCTGGGCAACATTCATACTGTCAATAAGTTCTTGTAAAGCGGCCTCGTCGATTTCGGCGCTCTCGGCTGCCGTCTCAACCGGGGTCTCTTCAGCAACGGATACCTCGCTTGCAGCAGCCGGTGCCTCAATTGGCTCATCACGTTGCGTGGTAGCCTGCTGTGCGCCACAAGCGGCCAAAATTACGGCTACAATCCCCGTGGTTAGTAGAATTTTTAATTTCAACATTAAGCTCCTTAGGTGTGATTTTTATTGCGTTTGTCTATGCTCTGCTAATTCTGGCTCTCTTGGAACTCAAGGGGGTTGACAAGCGTGTAAAACGAAAAACGTAATTTCTTTTTACGCATCCCGTTTTACGTTTTATGGTGTCAACCCCACGAAATCCTGTTGAGCCTTAATTCTTTATATGACACAGGCATAGGATTAATCTTGTTGACTATAGCCTATCACAACTATTGCGTTGGCGTCTTTAATTGAAGTTCAAGAGAAGTTCAAGGGAAGCTTAAGAGGGAGAGCCACGATCCGAATCAAATAAAAGGTATACAGTTCAAAAGGTGACAGTCACTTAGATGGGTTAAATCAATCTATTTAGACCAAGCAGAGGCTCGTTTTAGTAGCAAAGTGGCTGTCCCTTGTTCGATACACCTAACTGCGTAAGTCTTATCAAACACAAAAAGGGCCTCCCGCAGGAGACCCTTTTCTCTACATAAACCGTGAAGGGTTTTAGAGAGCTACAGGTTTGGCTTGTGGTACCGGCTGTTGAACCGGAACCCCGCGCCACGGTGTGCCGATGGCTCGCAGTAAGAAGTAGTCTGCGCCGATGTATCCGGCTACTTTCCAGGCCATTATCAAGCCGACGGCGACGACGAACAGCATCGGGTTGGTGCTGGCCGAACCGGCCATCATAAAGTTCCAGTTCATAAAGCCACCGACGAAAGCGCTAATACCGGTGAAGATACCCAGAATAAGGGCGATACCCACAATGATTTCGCCATAAACAACCAGCGGAGCAAACCAGGTCCAGGCTTCGGCATCCAGCATCATTTGAATAAAACCGCGATACCAATCGAAAGCGATGGCAGGACGTCCGGCTTCCGGAATAACCACCGCGTTTTCCCAATAGCCTTTCAAAGCGACCCCGGTATCAACCCAGGCCGGATTGTGAATTTTGTGCAAACCGGCTTCGATCCATTGGTAGCCGAGCCAAACCCGCAAAACCAACCAGATCCAGGCGGCTTTCGGACTGCTTAATAACCATTGAACAGCGGGCGGATCTTGAACAACTTCATTATTGTGTGTAACCGTGCTAGCCATCTTTCATATCTCCTATGTTATACCGCAATTGTGATTGCAGTTGTTGGTATTGATTAATTGATTTGATGATTGTATTGTATCGCACTTCACAACTGCTGTGTAGCAGGAGATTCCCTAAACTTTTACGGTTGCGTGTCAGGATGAACATCCTATTGTGTCGGGGTTTCCCTGACACGTCAGGATTAAGGATGGGTGGATAGTTTGTTTGTTGAATAACTATGTAATGTATGCTCGGATAGCGAGGAAACTCGCGATGGAGAAGGCTAGCCTAAACAATGCTTATGCCAACCGCTACGATCATAACCCCGTCAACTGCTTGCCCGAAACAAGAATTGCTCATCTCATTAGCTATCATTAGCTATCGTCGGAAGGTACTTTTAATATCATGGGAAAATAGAGCGTTGGACAGTATTCAACATTAATGACGACATCGCTATGCACCGGCGCGCTATAAACTTTTTTTTCCGGGAAACCTGTTACCGGGGGCGGAGTAAAGGTAAGGTCGTAGGTGCCGGACACCACCGGCAGATCGTAGGTACCGTCGTCTAAGCTAAATTCTCCCACCCCACTCAAATCGTTGTCAGGCTCCGGATCGCCCATAGGGTCGGCATAAACAAAAACGTTCTCTATCGGCTCACCGTCACACCTAATCTGCCCGGAAATAGTAAAGCCCGGCGGCAATGTGACCGGCAAGGTGGTGTTGGGACAACTGTTGGATTTATTGACCACATCAGTGATGGTTTGATAACCTAACCCCATACCACCCGGCGGTATAAATTGAATATCAAAAGTGCCCAGTGGCAAAGTACCGGTGTAGCAGCCATCGGCTTTGCTGGGCGCGAGGCCGAACCCGCCCACAGCCGAATCGTAAGCGTAGATATCCACACCCGCCACGGCACTGGCCGCCTCATCGATAATACAGCCGGCAACGGTAAAACCGGACGGCATGCTAATATTCCGGGTAAGGTTCTCACTAACGGTGATAGCCTGCGTAACCGGCCCCAAATCGGTGCAGGCGGGCGGGGTGAAGGATAAATCGTAGGAACCGCCGGATAGGTTGATACAATACTGTCCGTTTGCTTTACTGGGCGGTAAGCCGTACTGGTTGGCGGTACCTCGGTTGAAGGCATAAATTGACGTATTGCCTACAGGCGTACTATCGTCGGTGGCAAAGGTGGTACCGGATATGCTGAAGCCCATCGATAGGGTAACGATTAGCGGCTGCTCCGTCGTATCGCTAATTCTGCTGATATTCTGCGAGGCGCAGCCACTGTTACAGGGCGGGTTAAAGACAAGTTCGTAGCTGCCGTTATCAAGCATAATGGCGAAAGCGCCGCTGCTGTCGGTTGTGGTAACTACAGATCCATCTCCGGTTGTCGGGTTCCAGACAAAAACTTCAATCCCTGCCTGGTCGGCAGCAGCCGGACAGGTCACTGTGCCGGTAATGTTGAAACCGGCGGTAGAGGGGATGGTTACTCCTTCAGCAGCGATGGCAGTGTCGGCGTTACGCTTTAGCCAAGTGAGTGGCAGTAAGGCGAGCAGAATTGTTACCAAGGCCAATAGAAATGGTACAGTGAGGCGATAGGGTACAGCTTTTACCTGTTTTGAAAACAGATCTCGTCTAAAGATTAAACTCAGCCCTGAGATAACGATACTTTTACTATTTTTCATAAGTCCCTCCCCTAATAACCAAAAACACGCTAAGAATATATTTCTATAGCGTGTTTTCCAATGATTTGCGTATCGTTCTTGACGCGATATTTACTTTTATCGAGATGGTAGTCTCTATGCCCAACGATAACCAGCATAGCGCAAAACAAATGTTATTTCAACAGTCCATCTAAACAGTTTCAAGCCTGGTCATGTCGCCAGGTGAATTCGCAGCCTCCCCACCCTTTTTTTCTGTATTGACAATACGTAACTGTCACCTGCTTTTGTGGCGTCTACCGCCGCTCGACAACATCATAGCCCCACGCTTGTATCGCTCGGGTCAGTTTGTACCCAAACTCAAAGGCCAACAAATGCACCGACGCCGATTGCAAATGCTTCAACAACAGTTCGGCCAGTATTTTGTTGTCTGCAATATGGATGGAAACGCTGTTCTGCCCATTTTCGTACTGCTTCTGGTACGCCTCTAGACTATCGCGAATACGAATAGCCTCGGCCAGGTCAGGTTTCATAAAGCGTAGCGCTTCATCGCGGCTCGTTTCATAAGCGATATACTGCTTTAGCAGCGTTAGTCGATTGGCCCGGCCTTGGGGCAGGATAATATTCTGCGTGGTTTGATTAAAAGACAGCCCCCAATTGACGGCTTCCGCAGTTGCATCTTTACAGGCCGCACCCACTGCCAGCCAAATTTGCCGCGTACAATCGGCCAAGCGCCGATCGAGCTGCTTGATTGACTCGGAGGCAATGGCCCGTTTTGACCGGCTGTCTTGTATTATGTGCCGATTAGCCTCCACCTGCTGCAACACGTCCACCACCAGCGGAAAATAAGGCGTACGCTGCTCCGGCGGGCGGCTGCGCTCATACGCCACAAACGCCTCGCCCAACTTCACAATGGCATCACGCTCTTGGGGATGGGGGAAATATAAACTGTAGTCGCTGTTGGTATCGTACTGTACTCGAACCATAAGAAGTAATCCGGTGGTATGTTGGTTTGTTGGCTGGTTTATTTGTTGATTGGTTACTTTTTATGTCCGTTATTCACCAACCAGCCAACGACAAACTATTTAGCCAGCAAACCCTCTGCTCTGAAAATAGCATGTTTGATCGAGGAGCGAAGCATCCTCAGATGCGGAGCGGCTTGCCCAACCCGTTCGCATCTGACGCTTGCGGCTCACTCCGCCGTAGGCAACTATTTAGCTAGCAAACCCTCTCCTTTCCAGTATAACGAACTTCACCGGAATGTCTACCTGCCCCCTAAAATTTAGGAGTTGCGCAGTGGGGGTATCGAACAAGGTGACAACCACAGGTCAATTAGCCTAAGCGTTTGTTTGGCCCGCATAGCTCGATGTATTGCATCGCAATGACGGTCACCTTTTGAACTGCGAGTCTGTAAAGCATTCTAACGAACGTCAAAACGTAGTTAACGGTGTCGTTATCGCCGTTTCGACATCCCATTTGCCCTTGTATTGAAAAATAACTGCTTTTTGACGTGTCAAAAAGCAGTTAACGACGTCGTTACCGCCGTTTCGACGTCTTATTCGCCGTTGTATTTGAAAACGACCGCCTTTTGACACGTCAAAATGCACGTAACGACACCGTTATCGCCATCTCGACATCCCACTTTGCCTTATTTTCGAAATGATCCCCTTTTGTACGCATCGAATCGCTGTTCACGACGTCGTTATTCACGTTTCGACGCCCTATTGTCGGTCAGATTCAAAAAACTCCCCCTTTTTTGCACGTCAAATCGCTGTTAACGACGTCGTTACTCACGTTTTGACGCCGAAACGGGCTAATTTTCGCGCCTCACCCACCGCTTCGCATCCAAACACGCCGACACTAACGGCTCTTATCCAACTTAGGTAAGCCCAGGTAAGGTTCATTTGAAATGAATCTTCTTTTAGCGGTATCAACGAAACCCTGTTAACGTTTTACCACAGCCGTTGAAACACTGAAGCACTGAAAATGATGATTGCACTGAATTCCACCTTACAATCATATCCCCTTCTTGACCTTGGATTGCTGAAATCTATGTAGAAAGGCTCACTGTTCTCATTTCCTTCATAAATTCAGTGTTGCTATCTCGCTCCATAACCGAAATACCTCCACCAAAACCTTTTTCCCCTTGTCACGCCCCTGGCCTTCGTGTTAAAATACGTGCAATAACACTCCCCGCAACCCATTGGGGGGTTAACTGTTGGTTTAGACCCTATGAATTCTAGCAACGATACTGAAATCAATTTAAAGGTGTAGTGGCGACGGCAATCGGCCCGAGCGGTGGTGAGAAAACACAAGCTCCAATCCGATTGCCTCGCCCGTGATCGTGGAGTATAGCAATCGGTTACTAACCACCGGACCATTCCCTCGGTAGTAAGGCAGCGTCACATGTCAGGTAGAGATGATATAAATAAACTGTTAGCGACGCATTATCGTCGCTTACAAATACTTAAAGAGCAACGCGCTTCATTTGGGTCATTACACGTACCGGCCCATATTGTAACCGGGATAGAGGACACAGAAGCAGACATTAAAGCATTGGAAACCGAGCTTGAAACATTAGAAGATAATGACTCGCCAGGCACGTTTGTAGGAGCAGTAAAGACCGACCATACCGCTCACATCCCCCTGCAACGCCCCCGCCGCGCCGAGCACTTCACCGGCCGCGAGCCAGAGCTAGCCCAACTCCTAACCGACCTCCAACCCGGTAAGACCGTCACCCTGACCGGCCCCGGCGGCATCGGCAAGAGCGCCCTGGCTGCCGAAGCCATCTGGACACTGGCCCCCGACACCGCCCCGCCGGAACGCTTTCCCGATGGGATTGTTTTCTACAGCTTCTACAGCCAACCCGCCACCGCCCTGGCCCTGGAGCACCTGGTGCGCAGCTTCGACGCAACGGCGCGGGATACCTCGCCCCAGGCGGCCTACCGGCTGTTGAGCCGCAAGCAGGCGCTCATCATTCTCGACGGCGCGGAAGCCGCCGACGACCTGCGGGTCGTACTCGACGTGATGGCCAACTGCGGCG
>JAGRBZ010000126.1 GCA_020433805.1 Anaerolineae bacterium | reverse complement strand
CAAAATATAAGCGCGATTGCCTTAGAATTTTGCTTGAAAGGTGACTTCGGAAACCTTTAGGGTCTGGTCTCTTCCAACTGCGTAACGCATAAGTATAAATAAAGATATAGCAGAATATCTGTTGATGCTTGAATTTTCTACTGCATTTGTTTAACTGTAACGACCTGGCTTGATTGCTTCGGCAGCGGCGAGAACTCGCTATCCATAATCGGCCACAAAAATCCAACCACACCAATACCAAATAAAATACCGGTCACGAGACGCAGCAGCGAATTGAGCGATCCGAACATATCATCGGCGTAAAATTCGGGCGGAAAAGCGTGAAATGTGAGCCAGGCTGCCCATTCGTTCGTTTGCCGAAACTGCAGGCGTAAAGCATCGTTGATAAGGTGGGTGGTGCCATCAAGAGCCATCGGCAGAATAAAAAGGAAGAAGAGCCACCAGGGCATAGGCGGCCAGCGATAACCCCATTCGCGCAGTAGGGCATAGATGAGGCCAAAGATGAAGATCGACATATACATGGCTACCATACGATCCGACCAGGCTACCTTCCACCCCATGTCAACCGTGCCGATAAACTGCCGCCGCACCAACTCGTTGCTGATGTCCGGCACAGTGCGCCCCCAGGCTTCGGCAATTTGAGCCTGGGTGTAACTGAACTGCGGACCAAAGAGAAACCACGATCGCTCTGGAAGCTGATGGCAAAAGAAGCTGTAAATAAAATATATGGCTCGACCCGGCCAGGTTAGCCCTAGCCCCATAAATATAGGTGCCAGCCACGGCATGATGACAAAGACACCCCACGCGGTGTTAAAACCAAAAAGCCAATGTTTTTCCAGCCAGCGATTGATCCTATCCCCAACCGATTTTTTTGTTGCTGTTGATGAAACTGGCGGTGTTATGATTTCCGGATTATTCATAAATTTCCCACGGATGTAGTGTGATTATGTACTTGGATATCATAGCGGCAAGTGAGAGGTGTGTCAATAGAGATAAAAAACCCCCTCGGAGGCTTCACAAACCTCCGAAGGGTTTATGTCTAGCTATATCCCTCGTCGTGTAGAGCCTTCATATCGGCATCGACCATCAGTTGGACCAAGCCGGGAAAATCGACTGTTGGTTCCCAGCCCAACTTTGTATGGGCTTTGGTGGCATCGCCAATCAACAAATCGACTTCTGCCGGGCGGTAAAATTTTTCATCAATGACGACATAATCTTCATAGTTTAGATCCAAATGGTTAAAGGCCACCTTGCACAATTCACGTACGGAGTGTGTTTCGCCGGTAGATACCACGTAATCATCCGGATCATCTTGTTGCAGCATCAGCCACATCGCCCGCACATAATCGCCGGCATAGCCCCAGTCGCGCTGAGCCTCTAAATTACCCAAGCGAAGTTCATCCTGTAAGCCCAGTTTAATGCGCGCGGCGGCGTGGGTTACTTTGTGCGTTACAAATTCCAATCCTCGGCGCGGCGATTCGTGGTTGAAAAGAATGCCTGAGCAAGCATACAGATTGTAGCTTTCGCGATAGTTAACGGTAATCCAATGACCATACACTTTTGCCACCCCATACGGGCTGCGGGGATAAAAGGGCGTAGTCTCTTTTTGGGGGACTTCCATGACTTTGCCAAACATTTCGCTGGAAGAGGCCTGGTAAAAACGGATATCCGGATTAACAATGCGAATAGCGTCGAGCATACGGGTAACACCCAAAGCGGTGAACTCACCGGTGAGCACCGGCTGTCGCCACGAAGTAGGTACAAACGATTGAGCAGCTAAGTTGTAGACCTCTTCCGGGTCATACTCGCGCAAAATATCGATCAGCGACATTTGATCGAGCAAGTCACCTTGCACAATCTCCAGTGCTTCCAGATCTTGTAGATGGGCAATTCGATCAAAGTTAACGGTGCTGCTGCGGCGGACCATGCCAATAACTTGATAGCCTTGTTCTAACAGAAATTCGGCCAGGTACGATCCGTCCTGGCCGGTGATACCGGTGATTAAGGCTTTTTTACGACTCATGTTTTATCTCCAAATTTTTATGTTCTTGATTAACTTCTTCTCGCCAATAATTGAGCACACGCAGCAGGCTGTCTTCAAACCGGTAAAGTGGCTGCCAGCCTGTTTGCGAACATAATTTGCTGTTATCGGCGTAAATAAGCGGAATATCGGAGGGACGCATGCGGTCTGGGTTGGGAACAACATCAATGTGAATATTAGAGTAGCTTAGTAACACATCTAAGAGGTATTGAATAGAGTAAGCCCGTCCCGTGCCTACATTATAAGCCTCTCCTGCTTGACCATGCGCTACCAACAGTGTGTAAGCCCGGGTTACATCGCTAACATCCGTAAAGTCGCGTTGGGCCTCCAAATTGCCGACACGGATAACCGGTTCGTTTATTCCGGCCTCTACCTGGGCAATTTGTTTGGCGAAAGAAGCAGCCACAAAAAAAGGGCTTTGCCGTGGCCCTATATGATTGAAAGCGCGTGCGCGTATGATGTCGATGCCGTGGCTGAGGTGGTACTGCAAAGCCAGTAAATCTTGGGCTACTTTGCTGACACCATAGGGATTTTGGGGCCGAAGTGGGGTGTTTTCCCTAACGGGGAGTTGGTCTTCAGAGATACGTCCATACACTTCGTTCGATGTTGAGACCAAGAGACGGGCCTTTAGTTGGTATTTGACCATAGCCTCTAGGATGTTGAGCTGAGGCCGGATATTATTTTCAATGGTGTCCCACGGTTTGTCCCAGGCCAAGGGCACAAAAGCCTGACCTGCCAGATGGTAGATAACATCCGGCCGAACCTCATCAATGAGCCGATCGACGGCATGCGGATCGCGTAAATCGGCACTGAATAGGGTGACCGGTTGGCTCAGATAGCTCATATTTTTGGGGCTACTTCGGGCAACACCCAGCACTTCAACACCCTGCTCAAGCAATATTTGGGCCAGATGCCCTCCGGCAAAACCGCTGATGCCTGTTATTAGCGCGCGCACGCCTGTCTCCTTCACAATAGATACCCTCATTATGGCCGGGTCAGAATTATAGTCTACTTCATTTTAACTGCAAAGCAGTATCAAGCGCAATAGTTTATGGCTCTTAATGATGGCAACTCGAATTAGCCACACCTTAAAAAAATAACTTCCAACTAGACAGGTGGGTGAAAGTGGGTTATAATGTGGTAAGTTGTGGGGGAAAGTGGGGGGGAATGGTAGATAGAACACTTGTTCTATCCCCAAAATGGGGGAAATTGTCCCACTAACCCACAGGGCGCGCTATGTTTTTAGGTGAATATGAACACACAATTGACGATAAAGGGCGATTGACCATCCCCGCTAAGTTTCGCGACGAACTTGAAAGTGGGATAGTTATTACGCGTGGCTTGGATGGCTGTCTCTGGGCGTACCCTCGGGGTGAATGGGAAAAGGTAACTGAGAAAATTGCCCAACTCCCTTCCACCGACCAAGCTGTTCGTAATTTTGTTCGCTTTTTCTTCTCTAACGCCTTCGACTCTATTCCTGATCGTCAAGGACGCGTGTTGATCCCCCAAAATTTACGTGATTACGCCGGTATTAGTAATGAAACGGCTGTTATTGGGGTCATGAACCGCTTAGAGTTATGGAACCCCACCAAGTGGTCCGACATCTTCTCGAAAGTTGAAGAAGATCCCGAGGCCATTGTGTCGCAACTGCAAGATTTAGGAATTAACTTCTAAGGCCCAATTGGTAACCATTTGGCCTCTAGAGGTGGTAGCCCGTGAGTGTCGAGAGAAAATGCATATACCAGTTCTTTTACAAGAGGTTCTTGACGCTCTTCAGCCAAAACCGGGTGCTATCTACATTGATGGCACGGTTGGCGCGGGCGGGCATGCGGCGGCTCTATTACGGGCCTCCGCACCCGATGGGCAGCTTTTTGGCCTCGATCAGGATGAGCGTGCGCTAGAGATTGCGCGTCGTCAATTGGCTGAGTTTGGTGGTAGAGTGCACCTCCATCATGCTAATTTTGATCAGCTAGGCGATGTTGTCCGGCACAACCGCATTCCACCCGCCGACGGAATTTTGCTCGACATTGGCGTCTCGTCGATGCAGCTTGACCAATCGGAGCGCGGTTTCTCGTTTCAAGCTGAGGGACCGCTCGATATGCGGATGGATACCTCGGCTGAAGAATCTGCGGCTGATTTAGTCAACCACCTGCCGGAAGAAGAGCTAGCCAACCTTATTTATCAGTACGGCGAAGAGCCACGCAGCCGGCGCATCGCCAGGGCCATTGTCAAAGCCAGACCGATTACCCATACCCTCCAACTGGCCGAGATCGTCGCCAAAGCCGCCGGAGGACGACAGGCTGGCCGTAGAAAAATTCACCCGGCCACCCGTACATTTCAAGCGCTGCGCGTTGCGGTTAACAATGAGCTTGATGTGTTAGAGCGGGTTCTGCCGCAAGCTCTGGAATGTCTAAACCCGGGCGGTCGGCTGTCCGTCATCAGTTTTAATTCTTTAGAAGACCGCATTGTAAAACAGTATTTTAAACGTGAGGCCCAGGATTGTATCTGCCCACCCGACCAACTTTTTTGTACGTGTAGACATAAAGCTATTGTCAATATTATAACAAAAAAGCCCGTAACGCCTAGTTCGGCCGAAATAGATGTCAATCCAAGAGCCCGTAGCGCAAAGCTACGGGTTGTTGAGTTAATAAAGGGATAATATTATGTCAAGTAACACCATGATCAGTCTTCGCCCGGAAAATGTTATACGTCAACTGCCCTGGCGATTAGGCAGTAAAGCCGCTTTGGGTTTTATTCTTATTTTGGCGATTTTTAGTTTGGTGGGCTGGTTGTACTTGACGAATGCCAGTACGGTGACGGCGACAAGTTACCGCATTGATGAATTGCGCTTTGAGTTAGATCAAGTTCGAAATCAAAATGCGACGTTAATTCTGGAGATTGCCGAGTTGGAAGCGCTCGATCGGGTTGAGGCCAGAGCGAGTGAGCTTGGTTATGGTCCGGCTACCGAAATCCAGTATTTAACGGTCGATAATTATCCGGCCTCAACAGAACCTGTTGAAGCTGCTGCGCAAGTGGTCTATATTGAAAACAGTGTCGACGATTACATTGATGATGTTGAGCAGCCAAGTTGGTGGCAAGAAAAGCTCGACATGATGGCTGCCTGGCTTGAAGGCCGGGAGCTTGAACCGTTAACTCAGTAGAAGTGAGGGAGTCTTTGTAAGGGCGAGTTGGAGCGGGGTGTCGACTCGGCCGCAAAGGCTTTCTAATTACCCGTTACACATTTATGGAACAGGCAAAGTATCGAGTTTATACTGTTATGGCGATTATGTCTGCTGCCGGTCTTGTATTGATTGGGCAACTGGTGCGCTGGCAAGTTCTTGAGCATCATCGTTTTGTGGCTTGGGCGGAAGCCGAGCATCAGGACGAACTGGTCATCCCGGCTCGCCGGGGTGAGATTCGGGATGCAACCGGCCATATGTTAGCCACCGATCTTATCGAATACGATATTTCGGCCAGCCCAAAGATCATCACCGACCCTGCCGCTACCGCCGACCGCCTGGCTCCGGTACTCGATATGCCCCGTAATGAGATTTTGCAGCTTTTAACGGCGGATAAGCCCTGGGTGCCCCTCAAGAATAAGGTGCCTCAATCAGTGGGGGAAACAATTCTAGGGTGGGATGTTGTAGGCTTACTGGCCGAGTCGCGTTCGGTGCGGGTTTATCCCGAAGGCCGAATGGGGGCACATATGCTTGGTTTTGTTAATAACAACGGCAACGGCTTTTATGGAGTAGAAGGTTACTATGACAATATGCTCAACGGCAGCCCCGGTCTGCAAGCCGGTGAGCGCAGCCCCTTTGGCGATCTTATTCCGTTGGGAGTTAGTCGTTTTGTTCCGCCGGAAAGTGGCCCCACTCTGTATCTCACGGTTGATCGCGGGGTGCAGTATGTGGCTGAGACAGAACTCGAGGATGCTGTCAAGCGGTATGGCGCACAAAGTGGTTCGGTCGTTGTTATCCAGCCCAAAACCGGCGCTATTTTGGCCCTGGCCGGTTTTCCCAACTACGACCCCAACAACTATGGCGTAAGCAACGAATATCTTTTTTCGAACCCGACCGTTAGCGAACAATATGAACCGGGATCGGTATTTAAAATTGTCACCATGGCCGCCGGTCTGGATGCGGGTGTTGTTGGCCATATGGGCACTATCTACGATGGAGGCACCATCGAGGTAGGAGGCCGGGTAATTTACAACTGGGATCGCCAAAGTCACGGTGAAGTTGATATGACCGATGTGTTGGCTAAAAGCTTAAACGTTGGCGTCGCTCAGGTGGCTGTCGCCTTGGGCAAAGAGCGATTTTATACATACCTCCGGCGCTTTGGCTTTGGTCAGTTGACCGAAGTTGATTTAAGTAACGAAGGGCCGGGTACCCTTAAAACTCCTAAAGAGGCCAACTGGCATGAGAGTGATTTAGGAACCAATTCATTTGGTCAGGGGATTGCCGTAACACCGGTTCAAATTGCAGCGGCGATAGGTGCAGTTGCTAATGAAGGGCTGTTGATGAAGCCCTATATTGTGCAGCGTATTGTTGATGATGATCGGCAAGTTGAGGTGCAGCCAACGGTTATTCGTCGCGCGGTTTCCGCCGAGACGGCTAAGAAGTTGACGGATATGCTGGTTGAAGCGATGGAACGCGCCGAGTCACCGGCTCGACTGCCGGGTTATCGCGTGGCCGGTAAAACCGGTACAGCCGAAATTCCCGTGCCGGGTGGCTACCACCCGACGTTGACGCTATCGTCGTTTGCCGGTTATTTGCCCGCCGATGATCCCGAACTCCTTATTCTGGTGATTATTGACCGACCGACGACCTCGCGATGGGGAAGTGAAACAGCGGCACCAACCTTTAAGCGTATCGCCGAGCAGTTAGTTATGCTGCTCAATATTTTGCCGGACGATGTTCGTCAAACCGTCGATACAGAGGGCAATCCGCAACTGTCGTTAAACGGCGGAAATTAAGAGTTATGATGTTTCATGCACCGAGTTCTTGGCAAAGATTGAAGCAATTGGCCAGGGAAAAAGTTGTTGAAGAAGTTAAAGTTTGATGATTTTAGCCGACGTCTATGAAGCCTTAACCGGATATCGCGTTGATGCCCCGCAGCAAATCAAGCAAGTCGTAATCGACTCGCGCGAATCGAAAGCGGGATCACTCTTTGTAGCTTTGCCCGGTGAACAGACTGATGGTCACAACTTTGTCGCTAATGCCTTTCAACAAGGAGCGATAGCCGCCATTGTTCAGCAGCCGATAGAAGTATGTCAGCCTGAGCAGACGGTTCAAGTAGGGCAATTTGATGCAACGCAACCATTACCCACGCCTCCTATCTGTTTTCAGGTAGAGGACAGTTTGGCGGCTTTGCAGCAGTTATCGGCTTTTTGGCGTAGTAAGTTTCAACCACGTGTTATCGGGATAACAGGCAGCGTAGGTAAAAGCACCACCAAGGAGTTAGTTTGGAGTGTGTTATCAACCCGCTACCACACGCTTAAGAATGTGGGTAATCAAAATAATGAAATTGGATTGCCGCTGACGTTACTCAAACTTAATTCTGATTACGAGCGGCTCGTGGTCGAGATGGGCATGTACGACGTGGGCGAGATAGCATCGCTGTGTGATTTAGCCCGGCCTCAAGTAGGCGTCATCACCAATATTGGCCCGGTTCATCTGGAGCGTCTAGGCACGATGGAGCGCATTACGCAGGCCAAATCAGAATTGGTGCAGGCGCTTCCTGCTGCCAACGAAGGGGGCGTTGCTATTCTGAATTACGACGATCCTCGAGTGCAGCCGCTGCGTAATCTGACGCAGGCACGTGTATTAAGTTACGGCCTCTCCCCGCAAGCCGATTTGTGGGCTAGCGATGTGGAGAGCGCCGGGTTAGAAGGCATTCGCTTTGTGTTTCATCATCAAGATGACGCTATTCATGCCCGGGTGCCGATGTTGGGCCGTCACAGTGTGCATACAGCGCTGCGGGCGGCGGCAGTCGGTTTGGTTGAGGGGCTTGCTTGGGAAGAAATTATTAGCGGTTTGCGTTCGCTGCCGCGTTCGGCGCAACTGCGTCTCGTTGCGGTCGTCGGGCCTAACCAGTCAACATTGTTAGATGATACGTACAATGCCAACCCGGCCTCAACCATTGCAGCCCTCAATCTATTGGATGATTTGGTTGCGACTAAAAAGATTGCGGTTCTGGGTGAAATGATGGAATTAGGCAGTTTTGAAGAGGAAGGGCATCGCAAAGTAGGCTGCCGTGCCGCTGATGTAGTGGACTTATTAATTGCCATCGGCCCCAGAACACGATATTTGGTTGATGAGGCCAGGGCTTGTGGTCTGGATTCATCAAAGATTTTGGAACTTGAGAACAACCAGTTGGCCATCGAGTATCTTAAAACCCATTTAGCACCTGGCAATACCGTGTTAATTAAAGGCTCGTTATCGCGGCGGATGGGTGATATTGTATCGGCCTTGGCGGTACAAGATGGGGCCGCGTAGTAAGGGATGAGCGGTGAATTTGGGACTACCGAACGGGGCTAATCAAAAGGTAAACAATGGCTTATTCACTTACCCTGGGAGCGATCTCATTTATCCTGGCCGTCATTTGGGGGCGTCCCTTGATTAATGCTTTGCGGGAATGGAAAATTGGCAAGGCCATTCGTATTGAAGGGCCAAGCACCCATCAGGTCAAAACCGGTACGCCAACCATGGGCGGTTTGATGATTTTGATACCGGTTTTGGTGATAACAAGTGTGTTGAATATAGCCAATTTTTTGGGTTTCACGCTTATCGGCCAATCTGTCCTGGTTCCAATGGGGGTGATGGTTGCCTTTGGTACGCTTGGAGCTATTGACGACCTGGTTGGGGTTCGCGTTATTGCGACCGGTTTAGTGGCCCGGCACAAGTTGTTATGGCAAATACTATTTGCTCTGGTGACAGCGCTCTTTTTACATTTTGCAGTCGATTTAACGAGCATCGCCATTCCTGGTGTGGCGGATAAGATCGATATTGGTCTATTCTATATTCCGGTCGCGATGTTCATTATTGTCGGTACATCAAATGCCGTCAACCTAACGGATGGCCTGGATGGTTTGGCCGGTAGTATCGCCGCCGTGGCTTTTACGGCTTACGGCGTTATCGCCTTTTTGCAGGGGCAAATCTGGCTGGTGGCTTTCTCGTTTACCGTGGTTGGAGCCGTTCTGGCGTTTCTGTGGTACAACGCCCACCCAGCCGAGCTTTTTATGGGCGATACAGGCTCTCTCGCCATTGGAGCTACCCTCGCCGTGGTAGCGTTGATGACCGGCCAGTGGCTTCTGTTGCCGGTAGTGGGCTTTGTGTTTATGGCCGAAGCGGTTTCGGTGATTTTACAGGTGGGTTACTTTAAACTCACCGGTGGTAAACGTTTATTTAAGATGAGTCCACTGCACCATCATTTTGAATTACTTGGTTGGTCTGAAACCCACGTCACCCAGCGGTTTTGGTTGATCGGTATACTGACTGCCATGTTGGGCATCGCTCTGGCCCTAATATGAGCAATATTCATTGAGTAGAGATTGTGTCAATTTTAGCTTCTATAGTAAAGGGAGATCACAAAATGAAGCATAGCCAAGTACAAACCTTAAATCACCGACCCCGCACATATCCTGAATTGGTGAAGTCGTCAGCAATGTCAGAGCAAGATGCTGCCTACTACGCCGCTCTGGATCTGGTAGCTCGTATCGATGAAGATTTGACGCGCGGCATTCGTCATTATCGTACCAAGGCCGGCCTGCTGCTGACTACGCTGGATGAGGTGATTCAGGCCATTCTCGAAGACAATTTGCTCACGCAGAACAACCATCAAAATGAGATGGCCTGGACTCAGGAGTTGGCCGCCTAAAGATGTTGCGGGGATGCAACCTCTTTTATTGAATTGGCGGATTAGGCGGTCGATCATGTCTGGCTGTTTATCGTTTGAGCATATTACGATGATAACGTAAAGAGCATACGTAGACCGCGTATCCTGTTTGTAACAGCCGTCGAACGATTTGAAATATAGCAATGGTGTTTTATGGTAGATATTGAGATGTTGTCCGGGGTACGAAGTGTGGTGGTTGGCCTGGGTCGCGAAGGCTTGGCGCTGGCAAATTACTTGAGCAACCACAGCCTGAACGTAACCGGCACTGATCTTAGAACCGAGACAAATTTAGGAAACGCTTTAGAGGCTCTAAACAGCGCCGGCGTTCCGTTAGTATTGGGCGAGCATCCTCTGTCTTTGCTGGATGAGGCCGATCTCTTATTTGTCAGCCCCGGCGTCCCTCTGGAAGCTAAATTTATACAGCAAGCCATAGCGCGCAAAATTCCACTTTGTGCCGAAAGCAAGCTGTTTTGCATGCTCTGTCCGGCTCCGATTGTGGCTATTACCGGCTCAAGCGGCAAAACAACCACGACAACGCTGGTCGGCAAAATTATGGAGGCAACCGGCCGTAAAACGTGGGTTGGCGGCAATATCGGTCAGCCGCTTATCGGTCTGGTCGATCAAATGACCGCGGACGATGTTGTCGTTATGGAGTTAAGCAGCTTCCAACTGGAATATTTTCACGCCCGTCTCAACAAAGATGTCGATAGGGATGCTCTGCCGGGTAAAGCTCCGGCAGCGTTGGCGCAGTTGTTAGGCAACTTTAGCCCACAGATAAGTGCCATTCTCAATATTACACCCAACCATCTCGACCGCCATCCGACCATGAAACATTATGTTCGAGCCAAGCGTGCGATCATCGACTACCAAGGCCGTACGGGAACTATTGTCATGAGTTTGGATAACGATATGACCCGGGCGGTTGGTAATCAATTCGGTACGAAGGTGCAGTGGTTTAGCCTTGAAGCTCAGCCGGCTAATGGAGCCGGTATGGTTAACGATGATCTGGTTCTGTTCGATGAAAACCTTAAACCCCAGCATTTGGCTCACAAGTCAGAGATCAAGCTGCGCGGATCGCATAATCTGTCCAATGTTCTGGCGGCCTGTTTATTAGCCCGCGAAGCCGGGGCCTCGATTGAGGCTATGCACAGTGTCATTACCAGCTTCTCGGGGGTAGAGCACCGTCTGGAACTGGTACGCCAATACAATCAGGTTACCTATTATAACGACAGTATTTCTACCAGTCCGGAACGCTTACTGGCCGCGCTCCATTCTTTTAATGAGCCTATTGTCTTGCTGGCGGGTGGTCGGGATAAGCATCTGCCGTGGGAAGAAGCCGCCTGGTTAATTTTGCATAAAACGCGCGATGTTATCCTCTTTGGCGAATCGTCCGATTTGATCGCCGAATTTATTGAAGATACCCGCGACCAAGTGCCCACTTCAAAAACGGTGCTTCATCGGGTAGCTAATTTAGATGAAGCGGTCACGTTAGCAGCCGGTTCGGCCCAACCAGGCGATGTTGTATTGTTGTCTCCCGGTTGTGCCAGTTATGACATGTTCAAAGACTACGTTGAACGGGGTCGGCAATTTAAGCGTTTGGTCATGCAGTTATCATAACTTTTGATTTCTACTGTCTATAGTTCTAATTATTGTTATCGATGTCATCAAATTCGGAAGAACTCCACAAAATTGATTACTTGCTGGTCATCGCCATTGCCGCCTTGGCGATTATCGGGTTGATGATGATTTATAGCGCCACGTTTGCTTTGGGGTATCAGTTATTTCAGCAGCCGGCCTATTATTTTATTCGGCAGTTATTGTGGATGGGTATCGGTACTTTGGCGATGATTGCTTTTACCCAGATCGAATATCATACTTGGCAACGCTATTCAGTTCCGATTATGGCCGGTACCCTGGTGCTGCTTTTGGCCGTGCTCTTTGTTGGCGATGAACGTTTTGGCGGCCAGCGTTGGCTTTTTAAGGGATCAATTCAACCGTCGGAACTAAGCAAATTAGCTATTGTTATTTACATTGCCGCCTGGCTCTCATCGAAAGGTGAAAAAATTAAACAGCTGAGTTATGGTTTGGTTCCGTTCGCCATATTACTCGGTTTAATTACCGGGCTGATTGTATTACAGCAAGATTTGAGCACAGCCATGCTCGTTGGCGCAACCGCTATGGCAATGTTCTTTATCGCCGGCGGCAACTTGCTTCAGATTATGGTAAGCGGTCTTTTGGGTGGTGCCACGCTGTACTTTTTAATTACGCGCTCCGCCTACCGTCTGGCCCGTATCGCCTCATTTCTCGACCCGCTGAGCAGTGACCCGTTAGGCGATGGCTATCAGATTAGACAGATTTTGATTGCCTTGGGATCGGGTGGTATCACCGGGTTGGGGCTGGGCGCTAGCCGGCAAAAGTTCGGCTATATTCCAGCTTCGCATACCGACGGAATTTTTGCCATTTTGGGTGAAGAGTTGGGTTTGATCGGCTGTCTGGTGGTTATTGCCCTCTTTGCCTTTTTGGCCTATCGGGGCTTTCGCATTGCCCTGGCAGCTCCCGATGCTTTTGGTACCATTTTGGCTTCCGGCATTACCTGCGGCCTGATTTTTCAGGCCATTGTCAACATTGGTGTGGTGACCGCCAGCTTGCCGTTTACCGGCGTCCCGTTACCGCTTATTAGCTTTGGGGGGTCATCGTTGGTGGTGAGTATGGCTAGTCTGGGCTTACTGTTGGCCGTTTCCCGGCGTACAATGCCGGCCAGCCGGGAAGAGAGAGAGGAAGATCGTGAGGCTGATAATCTCCGGCGGCGGAACCGGCGGACACGTGTACCCCGCGCTGGCCGTCGTTCAAAGCCTAAACCGGCTTTGCGCTGAGGCAAATATCGAACCCAAAATTTTATGGGTTGGCAGCGTAGGCGGAATGGAGCAGCAATTGGTTGAACGAGCCGGTTTGGAGATCGAGTTAATCCCCGCCGGCGGGCTGCGAGGTAAAAGTCCGGTAGCTGCTCTGCGAGGCCTGTGGGCGCTTGTGCGGGGTTATCGCCGGAGTCGGCAAATCTTGCGATGGTTTCAGCCCGATGCCCTTTTTGTAACGGGTGGGTATGTATGTGTGCCGGTTACGCTTGCAGCGCGACAAACTGGTATTGCCAGTTTGATCTATCTGCCCGATATTGAACCGGGCTTGGCTATAAAATTTTTGTCTCGCTTTGTCGATCGGGTAGCCGTGACAACAACGGAAACCAAAAAATTTTTTAAGCCGGGCCAAACGGTGGTAACAGGTTATCCGGTGCGCGAAGAGCTGCTTGTCGATACATCGGCCGAGGCCAAAGCAAACGCCCGTCGTGAGTTGGGCTTAGAAAGTAACCTACCGGTACTGCTGGTTTTCGGCGGCAGTCGAGGTGCCCGGAGTATCAACCGGGCCTTAACAAATGAGATTGCACGCTATTTGGCAGTCAGCCAGATTATCCACATCACGGGAAGCCTTGATGCGGAGTGGGTTTTAGCCCGGCGCGATGAGTTAGCGCCTATGCTGCAACAGCGCTATCACGTCTTCGATTATATGCACGAAGCGATGACTTCGGCACTGCTGGCAGCTGATTTGGTTATTTCGCGGGCGGGGGCTAGCGTACTCGGTGAATTTCCGAGCATTGGTTTACCGGCCATTCTTGTCCCTTATCCCTATGCCGGCACTCACCAGGCGCTTAATGCCGATTATCTGGCCCGGCAGCAGGCCGCCGTGGTGGTTAAAGATGCCGATTTAAGCCGCAATCTGAGTCGAATAGCGATTGATTTATTAACGCATGAGGAGAAAATGCAGGCGATGAGCCAGGCATGTCGACGTTTAGCCAGGCCGGATGCGGCGGCGCATCTGGCTCGAGAGATTTTAGAGGTGAACCGCAATGGAAATTAACTGGACCTTGCTATCTTACGTTGTTATCATAATATTCGCGCTTGTGGGTTTTCACAGAGGATGGTGGCGAGAGGCCATTATTTTTGTCTTTTTAGCGTTTCTTATTTTCTTGTTGCTCAACCCCTCGATTGCTCAATGGATCATAGAGCAAATCAATGGAGTACTCAGTTTCATCTGGGACTTAATCCCGGCCGCCTTCAAACCAACGGTCAGTACCGGTATTGATGCCGCTTTTTCGGTCGATACCGGGGGAGCGCCTCTCCAGATTAATCCCAGTAGTGGGGCAACATGGATTGTCATTTTGATAATTTTTATGGTTGTGGCAATTCTCATTGGGCGTGCTTTTTTGGCTGCCAATATGGCCCGCACCGGCACACGTTTCGCGCCCACGTGTTTGGGAAGTATACTGGGTGGTTTGTTAGGGGCTGTCAACGGCCTTATTATTTTGAACTTGGTGCGAGAATACCTGGACGGTCGTAATCTTCCCGGAGGGGTCTTGCCATCAGAAATTGCCCAAACGAGTGGTAACGTTGGCATCAGTGCTTCCAGCTTTGCCGTAAGAATATCCGACGTTCCCCAATTTACTGTTTTGGATAGCTTTACCCCCTGGATTTTTGTTGGTGGTGGAGGCCTGTTGCTTTTGGTTCTGCTAAGAAATCGAGTCCGGTTAGTAAAAAGTGACAAAGGTTTTCGAAAGATTGATCGCCTTAGACCGTACGGTTATAGGGAAATCGACGTAAAAGTAAAATGAAGTTAAGGGCTGCTTGGTGATGGCGCGACTCCTGGTTTATCTATCAGTTGGTCTATCGAAGCCGCGCGAGAGGTTTTATGATGCAAATTAATTGGACGCTTCTAATGTATGTTGTCATTATCTATTTTGGCATTGTCGGCTTTTCCAGAGGATGGTGGCGCGAAGCTGTTTTTACCGGGTTTTTAGCGATCCTTATCTTACTGTTGCAAAACCCTGATTGGGCTCAAAATCTTATCGATGGCATTAATAGTGTTATTGCTGCTGTCTGGTCTTATATTCCGACCGGTTTTACGAACGTAGTGAACAACGGGTTGACCAATTTCTTTGCCATCACCACGCGTAGTGACACCCCATTTCAGTTTGATCCGGGAGCACCCGAAACATGGTTTATCATACTCGGCATTATAATGATAATTGCTTTTATAATAGGAAGATTAACTTTTAATTATCAACCTACCGGATTGGGTAAGGTTTTGGGGTTTGCCTTGGGGGCTTTAAATGGTTACTTTCTTTTAAGTATTGTGCGAGAATATTTGGACGGACGTGCTTTACCAGGGCAAGGGACAGCTGCCGTAGCAGCAAGCTCTGAAATTTCTTTAGTAGGAAGCAGTTCCTTTGGTCCTCCTGACCCATCTGTTGCCATCCAGGCTGTCAATCTACCGGATTTTACCCTTTTGGATAGCGTTATTCCTTGGATGGCTATTGGTGTAGGGGCTTTCGTTTTGTTCGCTGTTTTTAATACGCGGTATGGCCTGGAAACCGATAAAGCCCAGGGTTGGAAAATAAAAACCAAAGTTCCGCCTTTCTACAAACAACCTAAGCCTGATAAAAAACCGGAAACACCGGAAGATCTTATCAAAAAACTATTTAAATAACGGACAATTATCGAGTTCAACGAACCTATGCCAAACGTTCACTTAATCGGCATCGGCGGTACAGGACTGTCCGCCATCGCCACCGTTCTTTTACAACAAGGCTATCGCGTCACCGGCTCCGACGGGCATGCTTCGGCCACCACCGCTCGCCTCGAAGCGATGGGCGCGACGGTTTACATTGGTCAGAGAGCAGAGAACGTCAACCAAGACATCGACACCGTGGTTGTCTCATCGGCCATTAGCCCGACCAACCCGGAATTGCAGGCGGCCCAGCAGCTTGGCCTGACCATCTGCAAGCGCGATGTGTGGCTGGGCCAGATGATGGCCGGCTATGACGGCATCGCTATTGCCGGTACGCACGGCAAAACCACCACCACGGCGATGACCGCCTGGCTGCTCGAACAATTGGAACGAGCGCCAACCTACATCGTTGGCGGCTACATTCCGCAGTTAAAGAGCAATGCCGCCGCCGGATCGGGGCGTACGTTTGTTATCGAAGCCGATGAGTACGACCATATGTTTTTGGGGTTGCGTCCCACCGTAGCGGTCATTACCAATGTCGAGTGGGATCATCCCGATATTTTTCCGACGCCGGATGTGCTGTATAAAGCCTTCACCGATTTTGCGCAGTTAGTTCCTGCCGATGGCTTGATCATCGGCTGTGGCGATGCGCCCGGCGTTAAGGTTGTTACGCAGTCGGTGCCAGCGCCGGTTGTGACCTACGGCTTACAGTCCGACAACGATTGGCAGGCGGTTGATCCGCAGCCAAACCGGCGTGGTGGCTTCGATTTCACCGTTCAACGGGCCGGTGAGACGGTGGCGACGGTTTCGCTGGCGGTGCCGGGTTTGCACAATGTCTGCAATGGACTGGCGACGCTGATTATTGCTGATCAACAAGGGCTTGATCTTCAAGCCGCGGCCAACGTGCTCGGCGACTTTCAGGGAACGAGTCGCCGCTTTGAAAGAAAAGGCGAGGTGGACGGTATTACGGTGATTGATGATTACGCCCATCATCCGACCGAAATCAAAGCCACGCTGTCGGCTGCGCGCAGTCGATTTGGGGAGCGCCCGATTTGGGCCGTATTGCAGCCCCATACCTTTAGTCGCACTTTAACATTACTAGACGATTTCGCCGCCGCATTTGACGATGCCGATCACGTCATCGTCGTCGATATTTTTCCATCGCGCGAAACGGATGAGGGGTTGGTTAGCAGCCGTGATATTGTGAGCCGTATGACACATCCCGATGTTCGATACATCGGTTCTTTGGCCGAAGCCGCCGACGTTTTAGCCACGCAGCTTACGGCTCCGGCCGTGCTGTTGACGCTCGGCGCGGGCGATGGTTACCAAGTAGGGGAGTGGGTCTTAGAAAAACTGGCCGGTTGATCGCCATCCCTGGCCGGCTGACTTGTATCGCGAGAACGGTCAGCCGACCACGGTTTGTGGTCAATTATCAACCAAAGGAAGGATAGACATGATGACAAAACATAATCTAAAACTCATCCGTCAACGAGGACACCAACTCCCACAACAGAATACTAATTTTCCAAAACACCCAACACCACAATTTCCCCCGTCTCTAACGCCTGCCGAGTACGTTGAAGGCGCGCGCTTTAAGGTTTTGACCCTCAAGCGAGCTACGCGTCAAGCCAAGGTGCGCCAGATGCTCGCCCGATTACACGATATCAACAATGCCGCAGCATGAAAAGGTAGCGGCATTATGGCCGGTGGTAACCGAACGCTTCGGGGGCAAACCCCAGGCTAACGAACCACTGGCTAATCATACCACATCGCGGCTAGGCGGTCCGGCCGATATATGGCTGCCCGTCACCACGGTCGATGACCTAGTCGAAGCCGTGACGATGGCCCGGCAACACCATGTTTCCCTTTTTATGTTGGGCGGTGGAGCCAATATCTTGATTACCGACGCCGGAATTCGCGGCCTGGTTATCGAAAATAGAACCAAAACGGTTCACATCGAGCCGCCCCAAAGCGGCAGTAACAATCGAATAGTCACCGCCGACAGCGGCGTGGTTCTGCCCAACCTGACCCGCCGCTGCGCCCGCGAGGGGCTAAGCGGCTTCGAATGGGCTGTCGGCGTACCCGGAACCATCGGTGGCGCGGTCGTTAATAATGCCGGTGCCTACGGCAGCGATATGGCCGCTACGCTGGTTCGCGCCGAACTGCTGTCGCCGGAAGGTGATCGAGTCTGGCAGCCGGTTGACTGGTTCGCGTACGATTACCGGACATCGGTCTTGAAGCGGCAGGCTGGCTCGGAGTGGATTGTCTTACGGGCAGAATTGCGCTTAACGGTGGCTTCGCCTGATGAAGTTGAGGCCCGGATGAATGGGTTTAACGAGCGGCGCAAGAGCAGCCAACCGCCGGGCGCAACAATGGGCAGTATGTTCAAAAACCCGCCGGGCGATTACGCCGGTAGGCTTATCGAGGCAGCAGGTTTGAAAGGCTATCGGGTCGGCCAGGCCCAAATCTCGACGGTTCACGCCAACTTTTTTCAAAATTTAGGCGGGGCCACGGCAACCGATATGATCGCGTTGATCCAAACGGCCCAACAGACCGTCGCTGAAAAATTTAATGTAGCTTTAGAGTTAGAGATCGAGGTGGTCGGTGAGTAAGCAGACCCAACCCCCCCAGAAAATACGAGTCGGTGTTGTCTTTGGTGGTCGTAGCGGCGAGCACGAGGTCAGTTTAACCTCGGCCCAAGGCATCATGCAGGCTATGGATCCGACAAAATACGATATCGTGCCTATCGGCATTACCAAAGCCGGACAGTGGCTTAGCGGCGACAACGTTCACCGGCGGCTGCTCGATGCGGCGGCGGGTCACCCGATACTGGCCCATTCCACAGCTGTTGAGGAAACCCCGCCCGAGCAAGCGATGACGCTGCCCTTCTCAGAAACCGGCCCGCTGGATGTGATTTTTCCGGTGCTGCACGGCCCCTTTGGTGAAGACGGCACGGTGCAGGGTTTCCTTGAATTGGTCGGCCTGCCTTATGTCGGCGCAGGTGTCACGGCCAGTGCAGTCGGTATGGATAAGATTATCTGCAAGCAGGTTTTTGAAGCGCACGGCCTGCCGATATTACCTTATCGCGTCTTTTTACGACGCCAGTGGCAGAACAACCCCGACGACGTGCTCGATGCTTGCGAAGCAACGCTGACCTACCCGATGTTCGTCAAACCGGCCAACTTAGGCAGCAGCGTCGGTGTCCACAAAGCCAAAAATCGTGACGATTTACGATCTGGTCTGGACGATGCATCCCAATACGACCGCAAAGTAGTTGTGGAACAAGGTGTCGAAGCCCGCGAGATTGAAGTAAGCGTGTTGGGCAACGATGATCCCATCGCCTCTGTACCAGGCGAGATTGTCGCCTCGCGGGAGTTTTACAGCTACGCCGCCAAGTACATCGACAATAGCTCAGAATTATTTATCCCGGCACCATTGAGTGACGAACAAACCAAACGTGCGCAAGCGCTAGCGGTAGCGGCCTTCAAAGCCGTCGACTGCGCCGGTCTGGCCCGCTGCGATTTTTTGCTCGATAAGGCCGGCGGTGAACTGTACTTAAATGAAGTCAACACCATGCCGGGCTTCACACCCATCAGCATGTATCCTAAACTGTGGGAAGCCAGTGGTCTTTCCTACAGCGCCCTAATTGATCGTCTCATCGAACTGGCTTTAGAGCGATTTGATGATAAACAGCA
>JAGRBZ010000125.1 GCA_020433805.1 Anaerolineae bacterium | reverse complement strand
ACACCCCATACCAACTGGCGCGTCCCAAATGTGCTAATCAGAAAAAAGCCGGTCGCGAACGTCCCGGCGATGCTGCCTAAGGCTCCGGCAGCATAAATCTTGCCGACAATATCGCCGGTTTGGCTAAGATCGCTGAGGGTGAGCTTAACCACAATGGGACTAATGGTACCGAGGATCGTAGCCGGGAGCAGAAAGACCGCCGTGAAAATTAACACCACGCCGGCGATAATCGGCAAATTCAGTGTTTGGAGCGCCCCCACCCAGCTTATCGAGGCTAAAATGCTGGCGCTGCCCACAGCCGATAACGTAAAAAATAAGGCCAGCACGTTGCGGCTGGCGCGCCGGTCGGCAATTTTGCCACCCAGATAATTCCCCAGGCTTATTCCGGCCAGTACTACGCCGATGATGCTAGTCCAGGTGTACAAACTAACGCCCACAATAGGCGCCATCATCCGCCCGGCGATGAGTTCGATCACCATAATGCAAAAATTGGAGAGAAAAACAATGACAATAGCCCAAAATGGCGACAAGCGGTCGGTTGTGTGTGATGGTTGCATGGGCAGCGATTATAGCCGAAAGCGTGAAATCATGCTACTGCTTAATGATCGGTCTCCGTAGTTTCTGCGGAGAATTCTGTGCTTTTGCGTGGTTATCCACAAGATTATGTCTGCTGAAAATGGCGGTTTCTACGCTTCACACAGGTAATGGAGTGCGCATATACTAAAGGTATTGTATAAAAGGGATATTCCTTGAAAATAAGCATACTCAATAGACACAAAAGGAGTTTGTGATGACAACAACCTTAATTTCAAAAGAGGGTTTTAGCAGCCTTGAAGAAGTAACGGATTGGGTCAATAATCTGTCTGGAAAAACATGGAGTAAAAATCCCAACTTCAAAATTGAACATGTTATCCAGTTTCAACTGGTTGAAAAAAACGGAACATACGGAGCCATTTTGCTGGCCCAGGTAGAGCGGCGGCAATCCATGAGTTCGATGGTAATGTCCATGCGTCAGGATCTTAACCTTGTTAATGAGGGGGAATGATACGCTGAATTTAACGAAGACGATATCCTTGTTAGCCGATAATTTTACCAACGCACACGAGATTCACGAATGGCTTCGCAATCTTATCGGCCGACCTGCCCCTAACGCGCACAATTATTTTATTGAGAATGTTGTTGACATTCAGTTAGATATTTCGATTAATCGTTACAGCGTTAGAGTTTGGGCAGAAATCAAGGAAAGAAACGCGCTTCCTTCCTGACAAACCCAAAAATAGTCGTCTTACGCATCTTAATACGGAACGTAATATTTGCGTGTTATGATGTCTATATCATTTAAGGCCACTTTTTGGGAGGAAAAGAGAGACTTTATCCGTTAAGGTCTCTCTTTTTTATTGAAATAGGCTTGACTTCAAACAAAAAAGCTCCGGTTTAAACCGGAGCTTTTTTTGTTTCTTTCGAAAGATGGTTACGATACTGCGACGTTAATTTTCCGCGCTTTGGCCGGGCCGGCTTTCGGCAAGTTGATTTGCAGAATGCCATTCTTGATTGAGGCCGTAATGTTGTCGATGTCGATGCCGTCGGAGAGCGTGAAGTTGCGCTCGTAGTCGCCTACTTCATACTCGGCAAAGGCCAGGTTGTAGTTGTCAGGATTTGCCATCTCAACTGTGCCGCGAATGCTGAGCACGTTCTTTTCAAGCGTAATATCAAGTGTGTCGTGATCGACACCGGGCATATCGGCTACCAGAACTAAAGATTCATCGTTTTCGTAGATGTCGGCTCGGGGAACATAGGCCCGACCCGGTCGGGTGCGTTCTGTGCCTTCTGCAACTTGAACTTCTTGTTTTTCAACGTCTTGCGTTTGTAGTGTGTTTGTTTCGTTTGCCATGATTTTACCTCCTAGAGTATTCTTTCTGTAAATCTATTCGTCGTTTTCTAGAATGGCTTAAGCTGCTTTAACCGTAATTTTCTTGGGCTTTTCAGCTTCGGCTCTAGGCAGCGAAATGTGCAGTATGCCTTTATCAAAGACCGCTTCTACCTGCTCGGCTTCTACAGCAAAAGGCAGTTGGAACGTACGGGTGAATTTGCCGAACCCACGTTCGCGGCGATGATATTTAGCCCCTTCACCTAGTTCTTCCGGCTGGCGAGAACCTGTTAACTTCAAAATTTCACCAACGACAGAGATGTCAATATCTTCAGGATTTACGCCAGGTAATTCGGCGGTAAGGACAGCACCGTCTTCATTGGTCCAAACGTTGATGGCCGGAAAGCTGGGTGCCATACGATTACGGGGGGCGTAGCCAAAGTCATCAAACAATCGGCCCATTTCGCGCTGCATACGGTCGATTTCGCGCCAGGGATTTTGTGATCGATATACTTGAAATGGTCGTCTAAACATGATTGGTTGCTCCTTTCTTATTGCTAAGAAAATTATTGTTTAGTGGTTAATCATTGTTGTTATGGCCTCATGTTACGATCCGACTGTTAGAATAGTGCTAGACGTTTGTAAGAGGTTTATTAGAATCACGATTAACGGGAAAAAATACCGGGTCGGTGGCTTTAAATAAAAAAGATGACAGCCACCTTAATGGGTAACTGTCACCTGTAAATTACTTGTACAGCTTCTTAGATGCTGATAAGCTGTTGTTCTTTGAACACAATTGAGCCTTCGTGGTAATCTACCTCGATGACATCGCCCTCTTTAAACTTGCCGGAGAGCAGTTGCATCGCCAGCGGATCTTGCAGTTCGCGCTGGATGGCGCGTTTGAGCGGTCGCGCTCCGTAAACGGGATCGTAACCGGCATCGGCCAAATGCTGTTTGGCGGCATCCGTCAACACCAGCGACAGCTTGCGGTCGGCCAGCAGCTTGCGGAGATGGGCCAGCTGGATTTCGACAATGCGCACCAGATCTTCACGCGATAGGCTGTGGAAAGTGATGATGTCGTCGATACGGTTCAAAAATTCCGGTCGGAAATGTTGACGCAGTGCTTCCATAACTTTCGCTTCGGCGGCCTCGGCACCCAACTCGGTGATGTAGTGGCTGCCGATGTTGCTGGTCATAATGATCAGCGTATTTTTGAAATTGACAACCCGGCCCTGACCGTCGGTTAAACGGCCGTCGTCCAGTAGTTGCAGCAAGGTGTTGAAGACTTCCGGATGCGCTTTTTCAATTTCATCGAACAGCACCACGCTGTAGGGATGACGCCGAACGGCTTCGGTCAACTGGCCGCCTTCATCGTAGCCCACGTATCCGGGCGGGGCACCGAGCAAGCGGCTAACCGTATGGCGCTCCTGGTATTCGCTCATGTCGATACGAACCATGTTGCCTTCATCATCGAACAGGAATTCGGCTAAAGCACGGGCCAATTCGGTTTTACCAACGCCTGTCGGCCCCAAGAAGATGAAGCTGCCGATAGGTCGGTTGGGATCTTGCAGTCCGGCCCGGCTGCGGCGAACGGCGTTAGCCACGGCGGCGATGGCTTCATTTTGACCAACCACACGGTTATGCAGGCGATCTTCCATCTTGAGCAGCTTTTCGACTTCGCCTTCCATCAGCTTCGAAACCGGAATGTTCGTCCAGCGCGATACGACTTGGGCGATTTGTTCGGCATCGACCTCTTCTTGCAGCAGCGAACCCTTGGATTGCAGTTCGTTCAGCTTCTGCTCTTGGGCCTGAACTTTGCCTTCCAACTCGCGCAGCGTGCCGTAGCGCAGACGCGATGCCGTTTCCAGATCGGCGGCGCGTTCGGCCTGTTCAATCTCGATGCGAGTCTGCTCGACTTGTTCTTTGAGCTGGCGCATCTGTTGAATGGCGTTCTTTTCATTTTCCCACTGCACGGTAAGCGCCTGGCTGTTTTCGCGTAGGTCGCTTAGTTCGATTTCCAATTTTTCGAGCCGTTCTTGGCTGGCCTTGTCTTTTTCTTTCTTCAAGGCTTCGCGTTCGATCTCAAGCTGCATGATAACCCGATCAACGGCATCGAGCTGAGTCGGTTTGCTGTCGATTTCGGTTCGCAGTCGAGCTGCGGCTTCGTCGATGAGATCGATGGCCTTGTCGGGCAGGAATCGATCTGAGATGTAGCGATGGCTCAGCGTTGCCGCCGCGATAGCCGCGCTGTCTTGAATACGAACGCCGTGATGGACTTCGTAGCGTTCTTTCAAGCCGCGCAGGATGCTGATGGTATCTTCCACGCTCGGTTCATCGACCAAAACGGGCTGGAAACGGCGTTCCAGAGCGGCATCTTTTTCGACATACTTGCGATACTCATCGAGCGTGGTCGCGCCGATGGTGTGCAGCTCGCCACGGGCCAGCATCGGCTTGAGCATATTACCGGCGTCCATGGCTCCTTCGGCTGCGCCGGCACCAACTACGGTGTGCAGCTCATCGATGAAGAGGACGATTTGGCCGTCGCTGCCGGTAACTTCTTGCAGCACGGCTTTAAGTCGCTCTTCAAATTCGCCGCGATATTTGGCACCGGCAACCAGCGAACCCATATCGAGCGCTACAATTTTCTTGTTCTTCAGCCCTTCGGGAACGTCACCGCGAATGATGCGCTGGGCTAGCCCTTCAACGATGGCAGTTTTGCCCACGCCAGGATCGCCGATGAGCACCGGATTGTTTTTGGTGCGGCGGCTAAGCACCTGCACCACGCGCCGAATTTCGTTGTCGCGGCCGATAACGGGATCGAGCTTGCCTTTTTGGGCCAGGTCGGTCAGATCGCGGCCATATTTGAGTAGGGCCTCGTAGGTGCCTTCCGGGTTTTGGCTGGTAACGCGTTGATTGCCGCGAATTCGCGTTAACGCCTGAAGCACAGCATCATGGGTGATGCCGTAGCGCTGCAAAAGCTGGGCGGCTTTATCGCCGGAGTTGGTGATAGCCAGCAGCAAATGCTCGGTTGAGAGATAATCGTCCTTCATCTTTTCGGCCAGCTTTTCGGCATCGCGCAGGATGTTGTTAAGCGCACGAGAGATGCCGGGATTCGAGCCGCCGTAGACTTTGGACCCACTTTGCAGTTCGGTGCGCAAGACCTGGACGAGCGTATCGGGATTGACCGACAGATGGCGGGTAATTTGTGGCACAACGCCGCCCTCCTGTACCATCAATGCTAAAAGCAAGTGGTAAGGTTGGATCTCGCTGTGACTATATTCTTCAGCCAGGCGTTGGGCTTGAAGCACCGCTTCCTGGGCTTTTTCAGTAAATTTGTTTAGGTTCATAGAGGCAAATCTCCTTGTCGTCGGTATATCAAGGCTTACCTAAAGATTAAGCAACAGTTGTAATAACAGAAAACTGGAGACCGAGTTAAAACAACACAATCGTTTGTGTGCTTTGACGTCATAGCCGCTTTAACCATATGTAAGTCCTGTGTATGTATTATTTTGCTGTAATATCTCGTTTGTAAAACCTCCACTGCCAGAGAGTGGTGGAAGGAAAAGCACTTTTAGCAGTACTATAAGTGGGACCGGTTTTTAGGCGTTGGAGGTGCGTATTTTGCACGAATTATATACTGTTACTATACGCCATGACTGTTAGAATTGTGATAGAGTTATGTTAGCAGGCTATAAGAACATAATTGTTATTTAGGTAAGACACAATACAATGAAAAGGCGTCTGAGAGAAGGTATAAATGTCGGGCTGGTTAGTCGGTTGTAAAGATTTTCACAGCTACGCATGACAAATTACCCATTGTTTTTTAGAGCAGATTTGTCGAAATATAAGACAGGCATGTATTGTTTTTACTATTTATATCTATTTGGTACGCTTGCAGATTGTTATTGGGTGAGATGGTGTGTATGCTTTATCAACGAGTCGCGATTATGAAAAATGAAGTAAACTCCTCTCAGATGAATAATGATGAAGCCCGGCTATTCTATGAGATAAGCCGCGATTTGGCTTCGGCTTCTACGCCTGACGAACTGCTTACGGTTGTAGTAAGTTACGTGCGTAAACCTGAACTGTATGTAGCCACATTATCCCATCTTGAGGTCGATGATAATAACAAGCCGCGCTGGATGGAGGTTTTAGCTTCCTGGGAGCGGTCGGGTGGTTCAAATGCCGTTGGGTATCGCGTTCGGCTTGATGATTTTTCGTTTGCGCGACTGTGGATTGAGCAGCCGGAAAAGCCTTTGTTTGTGGGCAATACAGCCACCGACCCAAGAATTGATACCCATACCCGAAAAATTACAACCCAACATAAAGTAGGGTCTATCGTTTCGATGCCGCTTTATCTAGCCGGCCAATGGATTGGATTGTTAACGCTCAATTGGTCTAAGCCTCAAGAATTTGATAACGTTGAGAAATATTTTTACGGCGCTATCGGGATGCAGCTAGCGGCAATTTTACGCAATTGGCGATGGGTTGATCAAGTTAAAACCGAAGTGAGCGCGCTGCCGCAAGGTGACGAGAAATTTCAGATTATGGTCGAAAAATCATCAGACCTGTTTGGACTTATCTCGGGTGATGGTTACGTGCGGTATGTTAGCCCATCGATCAAAACAATTATGGGCTACTCGCCAGAGGATGTTATTGGCCGAACGGCATTTGAATTTATCCATCCTGATGAATACCCCTCTCTTCAAGAAAAATTGAAGCAGTTTTCGCACGATAATCGACATACGCTTGAAATGGAATTTCGTTTCCTAACTGCCGATGGGCAGTGGAAATATCTGGAATTACGGTGCCAAAGTTTTCTCCATTTACCGGAGGTTAATGGCATTATCTGTAATGCCCGTGATATAACCGAGCGTAAAGTATCGGAAGAAATGAACAGTGAGCTTAACCGCCGCTTACTCACTTTGCAAACGGCCAGCGCAATGCTTACCGCCAGCCTGGATAGCGAACAGATTTTGGTTATGTTAGCCCGAGAAATGATAAACCTTTTGGGGATGACGGGTTGCGCTATTCACGAGTGGCTGGTTGAAGAAGAGGTTATTGTACTGCGGGCTTTTTACTCCTTAAATAAAAATGCCGTAATTGATCCTGTGGGTACAACGTATAAATTGGTCAATTTTCCCACAACCGAAAAAGTTTTGCTTGAGGGTCATATTGAGCAACTGCGGATCAATCAGGATGACATCCATCCTAGTGAATTTAATTATATGCAAGTGAGTAATTTACAAACACAAATTATGGTACCAATGAAACTTAAAGAAAATAGCATCGGTTTGATTGAGGTGTGGGATTTACGGGCCGAGCGCGTTTATTCGGATGAGCTGCTTGAATTAGCCCAGTTGTTAGCGAATCACGCCACCATTGCCATTGAGAATGCTCGTTTGTTTGAGCAAGCTCAACAAGAAATTGCCGATCGTCAACGAACGGAAGATGCACTGCTTCAAAGTGAAGCCAGAAATAAGGCGCTGCTTAACGCCATTCCAGATATTATGGTCCGGCGTAAGCGTGATGGTACCTATCTTGATGTCCGTGCTAACCCTGCTAATTTGTTGTTACCCGCTGAGGCCATGATTGGCAAAAAAGTCACGGAGGTGGTTCCGGCATCGGCTCCGCAGGCCGAATTGGTAATGCAGGCTACCGAACGAGCGCTTGAGACAGGAGAGATGCAGGTTGTTGAGTATCAACTTGTGATGAACGGTGCGACAAAGGAGTTTGAAGCGCGGACGGTTCCGAGCGGTCAAGACGAAGTCATTTCCATTATCCGCGATATAACCAAAGAAAAACAGTTGGAGGCTCAACTGCGTCAAGCACACAAAATGGAAGCTATCGGTCAATTAGCCGCCGGGATTGCCCACGACTTTAACAATATTTTAACCACCATTTTGGGATATGCCGAATTACTTACGATCGATCCGTCTTTGTCAGAAGCCGCCAAACAAGACCTGGAGCGAATACTGCGACAAGGTCAGCGAGCTGCTCATCTTGTAAAACAAATCTTAGATTTTGCCCGTCAAAGTAAGGTTCAAAAACAGTATATGGACTTGAAAGCCCAGATGCAGGAGACGATTACCCAACTACTCGATCGAACCCTGCCGGAAAATATTAGTGTCGATTTTACAGTTAACCCTGGCCAATATTGGATAACCGCCGATCCGGCCCAACTCCAGCAAGTGTTTATTAATTTGGCGCTTAATGCGCGAGATGCAATGCCTCAGGGCGGCAACTTATATTTTCGTTTATCTCTACAAACTTTTATGCAAGAAGATGCACTCCCCTTGCCCGAAATGACTCTGGGCGAATGGATTCAGATCACCATTACCGATACCGGCACAGGAATTTATCCCAATATCGTACCCTATATTTTTGATCCATTTTTTACCACCAAAGAAGTCGGTAAAGGTACAGGATTGGGATTGGCTCAAGTTTTTGGGATTATAAAAAACCATAAGGGGCATATTACTGTGAACAGTCGTGTTGCTGAAGGAACAACATTTACTATTTATATTCCGGCTGCAACGGTTCTTGAATTTGAGACTCAGCCGGTTGAATTGCCGGAAAAAATGTCAACATCTCAAGAAAAAACTATTCTTTTAGTTGAGGATGAAGCGGTTGTTTTAGAAACGCTGGAACAGATGTTAATCCAATTGGGTTATCGCGTTATGACCGCAGCCAACGGTCGTGAAGGGGTTGATTTATATAAAAATCACCAAAACGTCATCGATCTTATTCTTACCGACGCAACGATGCCGGAGATGGGGGGCTTTGATCTGATGCAACAGGTTCGGCAAATTCGGGCAGATGCAAAAGTCGTAATAATTAGTGGGTATCCGTCTGACATCGATAAGGATTTTCAAACGGAAGTGGCTTCTATGTGGCTACAGAAACCAATTTCTTTGAAGAAGTTAAGGGAAACGCTTGAACAGGTTCTCTGATTATTGCTTCGCAGGCGTTTCTACTGAAGGCAAGGTGACAGTCGTTTCTATAGTGACTGCCACCTTTTTTTTGTCTTCATTTTCGGTGTCTAAAATTAGCTCGACACTGGGTCCATGCGATGGGGAAACTGTTTTAACCACGAGTTACACAAATTAACACGAATAAAAAATAAAATTGGTGAAAATTCGTGCAATTCGTGGTTGAATTTTCCATTCGTACTCAACCCTATCTTGCGGACCCAGTGCCATTAGCTCAAATCGCGCAGTTTTTCAAACAACGTTTGTTGTTCAGGCGTGATATTGGTTGGTAGTTGAACCTCGAGCTGGGCATACAGATCGCCAAATTCGTTCTTGTGGCGAAGTTTGGGCATGCCTTTACCACGCAGCCGGAACTTTTGTCCGTTTTGGGCACCAGCCGGAATTTTTAAGTTTACCTCACCCGTCATGGTCGGCACACGGACTTCGCCACCTAGAACGGCGGTATACAAATCAACCGGCACCGATACGTGCAAGTTATCCCCTCTATGTTCAAACCGGGGGTCGTGAGCCACCTGAACTTTCAAGTAGAGATCACCGGATTGACCGCCGTAACCGGCATGGCCTTCGCCACGCATGCGGACTTTGGTTCCGGTTTTTGCGCCAGCCGGAATTTTTACTTCCAAACGGCGTCCATCTTTGTTCAGCAAACGCGTGGTACCGTGATACGCTTCAGTTAAGCTGATTTCCAATTCGTGTTCTATATCTTGACCAATTTGTCCCTGAGGTTGGCTGCGAAAACCACTTTGAGTGCTACCGGTAGGTGTTCCCATGTTGCCAAAAATGGCGTTAAAGAAATCGGAAAAGGCACCACTACCGTTGCCAAACAGATCATTGAGATCGTCTGCACCGTACTGAACCCGTACGCGGGGGCCGCCGGGGCCATTCGTGGCACCGCCCATGCCGCCCATCCATTGGCTCCAGTCGAAGCCGCCGGTTTGACCGGCTTGTTCCCACCGACGCCAATCTGCGCCGAGTTGATCGTATTTCTTGCGTTTTTCCGCATCGCCAAGAACTTCATAGGCTTCGTTTACTTCTTTGAAGCGCGCTTCCGCGCTGGGGTTATCGGGATTAACATCCGGGTGATATTGGCGTGCCAGCTTGCGGTAGGCCGATTTTACCTCTTTCTCTGATGCGCTTTTGCTTACACCGAGTGTTTTATAGTAGTCTTTGTATTCCATTGGCACGTTTCTCCAAATAATTTATAAATTTCAGGCCGATACGATGACTTTAGCGGGCCTGAGTAGTTTGTCGTTCAGCGTATAGCCGGCTTCTACCTCTTGTACGATGGTATCAGGGGCGGCATCGCTGCTTATGATCGCCAGAGCTTCGTGATAGCTGGGGTCAAAGGGTTGCCCTACCGTTTCGATTTGGGTAACGCCTTCTGATCCCAAAACCCGCATCAGTTCGCGGTGCGTTAGCTCAACGCCCTGGCGTAAGTTGTCATCTTCTGTCCCGTTGTGGTTCAATGCGCGTGATAAATTGTCGACCACCGGTAAAAATAGACGCAGCAGCCGTTCTCTCTCTTTGTCGCTTGCTTCTTCAGCTTGGCGTCGCTGTCGCTTGCGGAAGTTGTCCATATCCGCCTGCAACTGTGTAGCGATATTTTGCCAGTCTGTTTCCGGTTTTGAGTCAGTAACTGGTGTTGATACTTGAGACATTGTCGGTTCTGGTTGATGATTTTCAACAGGTGCCGGTCGCTGGCGATGTTTAATCGACCCATCCGGTATCAAGGGTTCTGCTTGAACTGTAGGTTGGTCAGGTGCAATATGAGTTGGTTCTACCGTGCGATTTTCCTCGAACGGGTTGTATCTTTCAGCAAAACCCGTGCGTCGAACAGGTACGCGACGAACGGGGCGTCTTCCGTATGGATATTGTAGCATAGTCGTCCTCCAAAATAAACAGTTGGGTACGCTTCCATAATATGCTACTTGTGTTAGATTTGTATCAGAGGAATAGTAGATTTTTGTTAACAGGGCTACGAACGGCGTTTTTTAAGCTGGTTACCGCGTCGAATGGCCTGGTTGCCGAAACGATCACGCAGCGTATCAAGTGTATCTTGAAGCCGCTGATCGGCCTCATTGTTGTTGCCCCATAGCTCTAATTGGCGAGCCGGCGCATCAAAGTTGCTGACACCGACACCAATTAACCGTACGCGTTTCCCGTCGGGCCACACAGTATCGAAAAGGTGCAGCACATGCTCATAAATTTCATTATCGAGCTGTGTGGGCTGGGTTAGCGTTACCTGGCGCGTCAAGGTTGTAAAATCGGCCCAACGAATTTTCAATCTAACCGTAGAGCCAAATAGTTCGGCTTTGCGCATGCGACGCCCCACCTGCTCGGATTGACGGCGTAGCGTAATGCGCAGCTTTTCCCGATCGGTAACGTCTTGAGCAAAGGTGGTTTCTTGACTGATAGATTTGGCCTCGTGTTCGGTTTCAACAGGCCGATCGTCTATGCCTTTGGCCCGTCGTGCCAGATCAAGGCCATGCTTACCAAAGCGTCGCACTAAATCCTTTTCAGGTTGGCGGGCGATATCGCCGATGGTGTGCAGCCCCAGACGGACCAGACTCTCCGCTGTTTTTGGGCCAACGCCCCAAAGTTCCGAAACGGGGAGAGGAGCTAAAAATGCGGCTTCGTGACCGGCGGGTACCACGGTGATGGCATTGGGTGTTCGACCTTTTAGGGCTGAGGCTTTGCCGACATTGTTGGCAATTTTTGCGACGAGTTTGTTTGTAGCGACGCCCAGCGAGTTGGGCAGGGCCAGTTTATCGAGAATGGTGACTTGTAACTGACGAGCCAGTTGTTCAGCCGGATCAGGCAGATCGGTGACATCTAAAAAGGCCTCATCGATGGAAAGCTGCTCAACAAGGGGGGTCATGCTGTGAAGTTGGGCCATTACCTGTTTGGAAACAGTACTATAAGCCTGATGGCGTGAGGGAACAACAATAAGTTGGGGACATAAACGAACCGCCCGTGCCATCGGCATTGCAGAGTGGATACCGAAAGTTCGGGCGGGGTAGGAGCAGGAGGCAACAACGCCTCGTTGGTCGGGCCGACCGCCTACGGCAAAGGGCTGCCCGACCAATGAAGGATCGCGCTGTTCTTCAACAGCACAGAAAAAGGCATCGAGATCAAGGTGTAAAATTTTCCGTATCATCGAAGGTGTTCGCAGCCGGCAGTGTAAAGAAAAATTCGCTGCCCTGGCCGACTTCACTTTTTAGCCCAACCGTACCCCCCAGTTTTTTCATAATGCGCCGGACGATGGATAAGCCCAGGCCGTAGCCTTGGGCCCGTATTTCGTTGAGCCGTGTAAATTCGGTAAATAGAATGCTTTGTTTTTCCGGCGGAATCCCCGGCCCATTGTCTCTGATCCAAAAGCGGATTGTATTATCAGCTTGGACGGTTGCTCCAAGTTCCAAATGGGGGGGCTTGCCTCCATATTTAAGACCATTGCTGATATAGTTGACCCAAACTTCTTCTACCCAAGGGCTATACCCAATTGCTTGAGGCCAGGTATCGGGCAATATGATTGTACCCTCGTACTGCTCTTTCAAAAAATAAAGGCGTTTTTCAGTCTGATGGATGATGCGTTCCATTTCCAATGGACCAACAATCACTTCCTGTTTGCGTACACCTGCTAATAAAAGAAGTTCATCAACAATATTGGTTCCCTTTAAGCTATGCTCTTTAATCAGGTTTATATTTTTTCTGATTATCGACGTGTCCAACTTGTCCATAAAGGTCATCATAAAATCGGATTGGGTAAAAACAATGCTTAAAGGATTTTTTACATCGTGAGCTACGGTTTGAGCAAAGGCATCTAATTCTTGGTTTTGTTGCTCAGCTATTTGTCTATGGCGTCGTTCTTCATCAAATAGGCGAGCATTTTCGATGGCTCCGGCAATTTGGCCGGCAATCGTTTCTAACAAGTTGAGTTCAGCCAAGGTAAATTGGCGAGCCGGTTTTGTTGTATCGACAGCTATCGCTCCGACCATAGAACCGTGTGCCAGCAATGGAGCGACCATAAGGCATTGCGAGTTGCGAGCTTTCAAGAGATGATGTACAGGAGCTGTTATGGGATCGATTTGGGGCTGCTGGATAACAAAGCATTTGGCCGCTTTAAAGATCTCCTCTAAGTTAGGTACATTCTCTACGGGAATAACCAGATCGATCGCGCTTGGTACATTTTCGGACCAGTGGCTTTCGGCCACAACATTTAACTCCGTTTGTTGAGGATTGAGTAAGGCAATACCTGTACTCCCGGATCTAAATAGTTGGTTGATCGTTTTTGTTACGGCATTAAGAGCGCCCTGTAAATCGGTGCTGGTTGCCACAATTTGGGCAATATTGTTCAGCGTTTCTAATTCATCGGCTCGCTGTTTCATTTCGTCATGAGCTTGTTGTAAAGCTTGTTCAATTTGACGCCGTTGCGAGATTTCTGCGTGCAGTTGTTCATTGGCCTCCGCCAGTTCCGCCGTACGCCGCCGTAAAGCGGTTTCAATCTGTTCGCGTTTGGCTATTTCTTGCGAGAGCTGCTCATTCTTTTTTTGTAGAGCTTGTTGCGCTTGACGCAGAGCCAAATGAATTTCGATGCGCGCCACAACTTCTTTTTGTTTGAAAGGGCGTGTTAAATAATCGACACCGCCTGCTTCGAACCCTTTTAATTTATCATTTGTTTGGGTCAGGGCACTCATGAAAATAACGGGAATATCACGGGTGTCTTCATTAGACTTAAGCTGGCGACATACTTCATAACCATCCATACCGGGCATCATAATGTCAAGTAGGATGAGGTCAGGACTATTTTGTCGGGCATCATCAATCGCTTGTCTTCCGCTTGTCTTGGTCATTACGGTGTACCCGGTGGGGGATAGCATATCGCTGATGAGTTTTATGTTAGCTGGGGCATCATCGACAACAAGGATTTTTGGTGGGCAATCACCATTTTGGTGGTAACTCATAACTCTCCTCTAATAGCAATTTTGTTGTTAAACTAGGTCGATGGTTAGGGCATGGTAATGGGTGTTTGTAATAAGATACCATAATTTTGTTACAAGTAGAATTACAACAAAATTTCAATTTAGTTAGAGAGGGTAATCGCTAAAGCGGTTATTGCCGGCATTTAACCCTTATCGGTCAGCCATTTACGCTACTCCGGTTAAAATTCTTAATAAAGCCGTGGTGCATCAAACCGCTGATCGATAATATTGTAACTGAATGCTTATGTTAGACCAATTCTCCGTAAAGCCACCAATAATCATCAGTCGGATAGGCGGCCTCTAATTGAGGGGGCCAGATAAATGAGCCGGAGCGCCACCGGCTGCGTAGTTGTTTGTCGAGACGCTCAATTTGGTTAGGAATTTCCGGCTTAAGTAAGGCCGAGTCAGCCTGGAGGGCATCAAGCAGAGTAGCAATCATAACCCGTTTTTCAACATCATTACGGTAAAAAGCCATACTTGGCCGCCGATCATCTAACAGTTCTTTAAGAGAACGTTCCCACTCGCGTAGACGGGCTTGTAACTCTTGGTTGGCCTTTTTTTCAAACGCACCGGCTTGGGTGCGGCGAATGGTCTCAAAGTTTTCGACAACGTTTCGTAATCGAGCCTTTTGGGCGGGGTCAAGCGCATCGGTGAGTGCTGTGAGCTGATGTTGACGTATGAGATAGCCGCCCAGAGTAAGGTACATCAGGTCGTGATCGATCTTTTTACTATAAACTGATCCGCTGTTGAGATAGTCGCTCATTCCGGCGACCATCTGCTCAGCGACTTTTAAGTCCGTTGCTAAACTTGTATGTGCTGTTGACATGTTTTTTCTCCTTTGAAAATAACAAGAGTGATCGAGGAGAGGAGCATCCTCAGATGCGGAACGGCTTAGCCCAACCCGTTTCGCATCTGAGGATGCTCACTTCGCCATAAGATCATTATAGTGGGGCAAATAGGCTAGTCAAGTGGAGAAATAAAAATCTTAAGATACTGTCATTTCAAGAAAGATTATGGGTAACGAACGCGCGCCGGCATTTCGGAGACCGGTTTCATCTCCGGTATTTCGGGTTCGTCGCGCATCGATTCGGCGTGCGCGCCGTAGGCATTGGCCGCTGGGACAGCAGTAAGACCGTGGGCAAAAACACTCAGCAGCACTGTCACCACCATAACGTTGAAAATAGGCTCCCGCCCCCGGAGCGTTATCTCTTCCAGGATAATCAAGCCGTAAATAATGGAGGCAATACCACGCGGGCCGAACCAGCCCAAAAATAAAACGGTCTTCAGTTGCAGCCCCATACCGCTGAGACTCAAGGCCACCGGAATGAGGCGAATAACCGTCAGGCTGAGGATAGCATAGAGGAGAATTTGCCAGCTCAATTGCTCCAGGGCGGGTGTCACCATCACCCCGCCGTAAATCATAAACGTAACCAGCGTAAGCAACTGTCCCTCGGCCTCGATAAATTCGTAAAGGCGGCTGCATACATGGCTAAAAAGGTTCCCCAGTGTAACCCCGGCGCAAAAGGCGGCAATAAAGCCGTTGCCGCCGATTAATTCGGCTAGTGCAAAAGCCAACAGAGCCAGCCCCAACGCAACCAATTTTTGAAAGGCTTCATCAACCCACTCTCGCGCTTCGGCCCAGGCCACCAGCCAGCCACCTACATAGGCCACGGCCACGCCCACAATCGGCCCCAGAATAATTTGAGCAGCGGCAAATTGAAGCCAGTAGCCCTGACCAATGTTTTCCGCCGAACCGGCCAGCGAGATAAAAAAGAGCAGCACCGGCAGAGCGATACCGTCGTTTAACCCGCTCTCCACGTTTAACGCCTGCCGGATACGGACCGGAACCTGCGGGCTGCTGACCACAGCCTGCCCCAGAGCCGCATCGGTCGGGGCTAAAATAATCGCCAGTACCACGGCTTCCCAAAACGTCAACGCATCGAACAACAACGCCCCAACCAGCGCACCGGCCACCATCGTCAGCGGCAAGCCGATGGCCAGCAGCCGGATGGGAATATCGTGCTCACGGCGCAGCAGCTTGAGATCGATGCGGGAGGCGTCGGTAAATAGGATCACGATAAGCGTGATCTCGGCGATGAAGTTGATGACGTCATTTTCGATTTCAGCGTCCATCACCCCAAAAAGAGTTGGGCCGATCAACAAGCCAAAAAGCACAAACATCATTGGTGGGGTGATGACGGTCTTCTGCAACCGTCCCGAAATAAGACCAAAGCCCAGGATGAATGTGGCGACAACGACAATAAGCAGATGTTCTTCCATAGGATAACCCGTGATCCGTAGTAGGTATCTTTACCAGAGAGAACGCCAAGGAGCCACACAGTTCACCCAGTTTTTTATGGTCTCTGTGCCTTCTTTGTGCTCTTTGTGGTGATTAGGGCTAGCTGCTCAACTGCCGTTGGCAGCCCGTTTCTACCTTGCCTACAACGGCACAATACCGCCATAAGAAATACCGGTCAAGTAGGCCATATCTCGATTGTAGGTGGTCAAATCATTGATACTAAACTGGTTGAGATGGTTATGGCCGCAGGCACGAGCCAATACTTGCATGAGATGAACCGTGGCCTCGAAATAGTTCTTCAACTGCCCGGCTGATTTGTCGATGACCAGGCGAGCGCGTAGATGGCTTTTTTGGGTGGCGATGCCGACCGGACAGTTGTTGGTGTGGCAAGCCCGCATGCCCAGGCAGCCGATGGCCTGGAGCGCCGCATTCGAGACCGCCACGCCGTCCGCACCCAGTGCCAGGGCCTTCACAAAATCGGACTCGGTGCGCAGACCGCCGGTGATAATTAGCGTGACCTCATCCCGGCCCGCCTGATCGAGATGCTTACGGGCGCGAGCCAGCGCCGGAATGGTCGGCACGGAAATGTTGTGCTTGAAGATGTTGGGCGCTGCGCCGGTACCGCCACCCCGGCCATCGAGAATGACGTAATCAACGCCCACCGCCAGGGCAAAATCAATATCCTCCTCAATGTGCTGGGCCGACAGCTTAAAGCCGATGGGGATACCGCCGGAGATGTCGCGGACTTCATCGGCTAAATTTTTGTAATCATCAACGGTTTGTAAATCAGGGAAGGTGGCCGGACTAATGGCGGGAGTGCCTTCTGGCAACTCACGAACTTGGGCGATTTTGCCGACTACTTTGTTGCCGGGTAAATGACCGCCGGTGCCGGTTTTGGCTCCCTGTCCGCCTTTAAAGTGAAACGCTTGAACGTCTTTGACTTTGTCCAGCCGCCAGCCAAAACGGGCCGAGGCCAACTCATAGAAATAGCGTGAGTTTTCGGCCTGCTCTTCCGGCAGCATCCCGCCTTCGCCGGAGCAAATGCCGGTACCGGCCTGTTGCGCACCACGCGCCAGCGCCACTTTAGCCTCTTCACTTAATGCGCCGAAGCTCATATCGCTGACAAATAGGGGGATTTCCAGGCGCAGCGGCTTGCGGGCCTTCGGGCCGATAATGAGTTCGGTCCCGACCTTGGCTTCGTCGGTGAGCGGGCGGCGGGCCAGTTGGGCCGTAACCAGATTAATATCCTCCCAACGCGGCAGCTCTGTCATCGACACGCCCATGGCCGAGACCTGGCCATGATGCCCCCACTTTTTGAGGCCATTTTTGGCTAAATGCTTGATATATTTGTTGTGGGGTTCATCCGGCGTGCCGTGCAGATCGGCGTATAGCCCCAAATAATCATCGCGATTGTAAGCCTGGGGATGTTCTACGCGCCAGGCGATGATCTCGTTTTCATCCACATACAGAGCGTCCGCGTCCGGGGCGATCCAGGCGCTGAATTTGTGCAGGATTTCAGTGTTATTGTACTCACTTACGCCCGTATCATAGCGATAATCCCAATTATGCACACCACAGATGATGTTGTGGCCGTCGATGAAGCCGTCAGCCATCAGTGCGCCACGATGCTGGCACCGTCCGTACAGCACCGACACGTTATCATCGTAGCGGACAATTACCAGATCGACATCAGCTACCAGGGCGTAGGTTGGCTGGCGGTCTTTTAATTCGCTCCAGGTGGCAATTTTGACTCTGTTTTGCGTTGTTGATGTTGCGGTGGACATGGTGTTATCTCTCCGTGTGTAAAATTAAAATGTAAAGCAGAACTTTAATAGCATTGGGCCCATGCGATGGGGAAATTGTTTTAACCACGAATTACACAAATTAACACGAATACAATTATGAGTTACGCAGTTCATGCCATTTCGAAGCCGATGGATGACATCCAAAGTTATCAACTGCGTAACTCATAACAATAATAAAATTGGTGGAAATTCGTGCAATTCGTGGTTGATTTTATCCATTCGTACGCAATCCCATCTTGCGGAGCCAGCGCCGGTTATACGCCTAGATTGTGTTGACATTTGTCTGAGCTATGATGGATGATGTCATTTTCGTTCCCGGTGTCGTCTCACTTGAGACTGTTGACTTCTACTTCATCAACCGTGAGCCGGCTTGTTGGACGGTGCGTAGGAAGGTGAGTAGTTTCTCAGCGGGATCATCAGCATCGACCAGTGTTTCATACAGCAACAGTGCACCGGTGAACGTTTCTGTGTGCCACGAAGCATCGGCTGGTAAGGGAGTATCGGTCAGGCCGTCGGGTTTGGGGTAGGCCGTAATATAAAAGTACGGGCTGGTCAAAGCCGGATCGCCGGGGGCAAAGCCAAAGTTCATCTGCTCATCGGCGTTTTCCTCATCGGCGGGGTCGACATCGGGTACAAGGCGACCGGAGAACCACAGCAAGGCCAGATCGGCGTGGTGCGGCCAAAATTGAACGTCGCCGGTTTCTTCGCGCAGTTCGCCTTTGAACTGTTTGAGCAGGGCATCGATCTGCACCATCGCCTGCCAATAGTTTTCGATCATGGCGGCATCATAAACGCCTGTGTTGGTGTCGGCAAACAGGCTGCGGTCAATCTCCGGCTGGAAGCCTAAGTTCGCCAGCGCTTGCAGTGTCTCTTCGCAAAAAGTGGCTGCCGATTGCCCGTTTAAAGGCTGGGTTAGCCGCTCGCCGCGACTGGTGGTGATGATCAGGTTGTGGGTCGTTAAATCGAGCAGCAGCTCAAAGGCACCCCCACTGGCCGGGATTGGCGTGGTTGTCAGGCCGGTCGCTGCCACACGCAGACTAACGTGCGACCAATGCTTTTGCCGGGGCGTTAACGCACGTCGAACTTTACCAATCACCTTAGCGTAATTTTGCAGCGAACTAAGCGACGGTTGCAGGGTTTCATAGGATAAGGGTGGAAATTTATAGTTTGCCATTATGATCTCCTTAGATTAAGCTTATTGCAGGTATGGCGTTGCGGAGTTTTTACTCCATTTCCTAGCGAAACTCATCAAAATCAGCCGTTGTCAAACTCAGCAACGGCTAAAATTACTAAATTTGGTCGTTGTCAAACTCAGCAACGACTG
>JAGRBZ010001248.1 GCA_020433805.1 Anaerolineae bacterium | reverse complement strand
CCCGACCTCGAGCTCTTCGCCGCCGAGCACGACCTCGGCATCGTGACCGTCGCGGACATCATCGCCTACCGCATGGCCAACGAGCGGCTCGTGTCGCGCGCGGCGGAAGCCGTGCTGCCCACGGCCTACGGCGACTTTCGCGTGGTGGTGTACGAGAACGCGGTGGACGATCACGAGCACGTCGCCCTCATCAAGGGCGAGATCGATCCCGAGGCCTCGACGCTGGTGCGCGTGCACTCGTCGTGCATCACCGGTGACGTGTTCCACTCGCTGCGCTGCGACTGCGGCGAGCAGCTCCACGAGGCGATGCAACGGATCGAGAGCGAAGGCACGGGCGTGCTGGTCTACGTGCACCAGGAAGGGCGCGGGATCGGCCTCGCGAACAAGATCCGCGCCTATCGGCTGCAGGAGAGCGGCAAGGACACGGTCGAAGCGAACGAGGCGCTCGGCTTCAACCCGGACCTCCGAGATTACGGGCTGGGCGCTCAGATCCTGCGCGA
>JAGRBZ010000124.1 GCA_020433805.1 Anaerolineae bacterium | reverse complement strand
AAAAAACAAAAACTGGACCAATTTTAGGTCATACTGAGAATTGCTGTTAATTGTTAAATAGAGTTGACATTATACTGGCGTGTTTAGGATTTACAAATCGACAAACATGCTCTATTGCGTTCTAATTTTTTACCGGCACGGTAAAGATAAAGTTGCTGCCTTGATTGGGTTTGGAGGTAACCCAAATTTTGCCGCCATGCGCTTCAACAGCCAGGCGACAGAAGGCGAGACCCAAACCCGTGCCTTTTCGTAAGGGGGCACCTTTAGCGTCGATGACCTGGAAAAATTTATCAAATATTTTCGCTTGGTATTCGACGGGAATGCCCTGGCCGGTGTCGCGCACAGATATGTGAAGCTCTGAGTCGTACGGAGCTGCGAGAAGTTCGACTTTTCCACCGGGACGGGTGTATTTACAGGCATTGTTGATTAGATTGTCGATGACCCGACTGAGCAGCCGACGGTCGGCCTGAATAGGGAATACATTGGGAAGAACGGTAGTGTTAAAAGTAATATTTGCGTGTTCGGCCTTAATGGCATAGAGCTGCTCTTTTTCCTTAAAGAGATCAAGTATGTCGACTATGTCTAATTTAGGGATGAGGATACCGCTATCAAGGCGGTGAACATCAAGCAGATCGTCGATCATTTGAATCGTATAGCTTACGGCGTCGGTGCCGTCGGCGATGCGACGCCGGTTTGTTTCATAGGTAGTGTGGTCATCTAAAGTCAAACCGATGAGATCGAGATTGCCTTGAATGATACTCAAAGGGTTGCGCAGATCATGCATGAGCATACGGATCATATCTTCGCGTAGACTTTCCGTTTGTTCAAGCTGGGTGTAAAGATGTTTTACTTCTTCGTAGCGCTGCGCGTTGCGAATAGAGGCCGATAACGACATCGACAATAGATTGCTGAGGCGTAAATCGTCGGCGTCGAATGCATTTGTTTTTTGAGAAGCAAAGTTGATTGTCCCTAAAATTACATTTTCACTTTCTAAAGGGATGACCATGTGTGAGCTAAATTGCGATGCCGGCTCACCATTACCCGAGGCGAGAGTTCGATATGGCTGTTTGGTTTGCAACACCCAATCAATTCGGTTTAGCCCCACGTCATAATCGAAAGCCGTTTTCTCAACCGGCGGGCCGAAGAGCGTGGTAAAGAAAGACGGCATTATCAGGTAGATACTGCAATGGTCAAAATCCATAAGCCATTTTATACGGCGACCCATTTCCGGTAGTATTTCGTCAAGCGTGAGTTTACGGTTGATGGCAGTCGCCACTTCTTGCAGTATAGCCACCCGGGTATGAAATGCCTGTAGCTCGGTTAATTGCTGTTGTAGATCAGTTGTTAAATCGCGGCTGTCCATAACATTATTGAGCACTATTGAGCAAAAAAATAGCTTTATAGAGTGTCGATTTCGAGCGCAATGGCATCGGTGTATTGGTTAACACCGGTGAATAGATTGGCGGTAGCGATGATTTCGAAAATTTCTGATTCGTCTAACCCCAAATCTTTGAGATGTTGATAATCTACCTGGCTTAAAGTGAGCGGCTGGGTGGCGGCCTGTAATCCAAAGCGAATGATCGCCTTTTCGCGCTCGGGCAGAGGGCAATTCTCGAAATTGGCGACTAAGGCCTGGAGTATGGCCTCGCTGGTTCCAAACGCCGAAAGTGAATGGAGATGAACCTGCATAGCATAGGCGCTATTGTTGGCCTGAGAAATGACGACGCCTATCATCTCTTTTAGGGTACGCGGTAAGTGGCCCTGGAGAACCGTAGAACGGAATTGGTTCCAGTTGTGTTCTAAAAAATCGGGGTTGGTACCCATCGATTTGAAAATGTTGGGCACCATTCCAAAGCCTAACTCCGTTTGAATTTCATTATAGACGGCCTGAACTTTTGGATCAACGGCTTGCTCCGGTTCTATGATAGGAAAATGAGCCATTTTTGCCTCCTTTTTTATGTGCAACTGAAATCGATGATGTAATCATACAAAAAAAGTAGCGCGAGTGCAACCTGAAAAATCAGTTAGAATTCATGGGTCAGACACTGATACAATTTAGCTGTCTCGGTTGCAATATGCGACCATTCAAACAAATCGCCTAACTGTTTCGCGCCCGTAGATAACTTGTGCCATAGTGAGGCATTACCGTGTAGTTGGGCGATAACCTGGGCTAATTCGGCTGCGTCTTCCGGCGGTGCGAGGAGCATATTTTCATCGGGCTGAATTTCGGGGATAAGGTCTGCATCGCGCGGTAGGGTGCTAACTACCGGACAGCCGTGACGTAGCGCAGCGATGAGCGTGGTTCGTCGAAAAGAGACACCGTCGCGATAGGGTAGCACTACCGCATCAGCCGCCAGTAGATTAGCCGATACGTCTGACTGCTCGACATAGCCGGTGCGGTAAACCACTTCAGACAGCCGATGTTGCGTAATCATAGCCTGTACCCGTTCAGCGTAGGCCGCATTGGTAGGATCGGCGTGGCCTATATCGCCACCAATAAAGAGGAGACGGGCGTCGATGCCTTGTTGGCGCAGGAGCGCAACGGCTTCGATCAACTCTTCGCCACCTTTGCTCTCATTGAGAAAGCCAAAGTAGGTCAGCAGCAGCGTCTGATCGTTGGCGTGGTATTTTTTGCGCCATGCGGCGCGGTCAAAATCGGTGGGTGGCTCAGGCTCGATGTTGGTGCCGAGAGGGATGACGGTTAAGAATGGAGAATGGAGAGTGGAGAATGAAGAAGGGGGGGGTGGAGATTGGAGGTGGGTAGCATGAGGAAGGTTGAGTTCAAGTTGGAGGGTTTTTAGGTCTTCGCGGTTGGTGCAAATAACGGCGTCGCTGTGGCGGGCGAGGGCCAAGATCGACTGCCAGCGCAAGCGCCCGGCTTTGGGGAAAACGTAAGGGATGCGTAGATCGTGAAAGGTAGTAACCAATTGGGTTGTGGCCCCACGTTTTTTGAGATACCACGGTAGCCAGTTGATCCAGCCGCCCAAATCAAACGCAGCGGCCTGGTATTGAATGTGGAGAATAACGGGCTGGTGCTGTTTGAGAAAGCGGGTAATGGCCGGCCAGCAGCGCCACCCCCAGTTGGGAAGGGTGGGGTGGATGGAGATTGGAGATTGGAGATTGGAGACTGGAGACCTGTCCTGAGCGAAGCCGAAGGATTGGGAGATTGGGAGATTGGGAGATTGGGACGCGGTGGATGGTTGTTGGGCGATTTGTTGCCAGCGGTGGGTAATGAGGATAGAGGGTTGGACGTTGTGCCGGGCTAGCTGATCGGCTAGATTAGCGGTGTAGTCGGCTATGCCGCCCTGCATGGGGGGGTATTCGCCGGTGAGAAAGGTGATGTTTAGCATGGGGCGTAGGATAATGCGGAGGGATATAGTGCGTAGTGCGAAATGCGTAATACGTGATTATGTTTGAAGGGGAACGGTTTAGGATTCACAACTTATGATTCTCTCTCTCTCTGTAAAGCGATAAGGTTTTGAAAATTGGATTTATAGGCTGCGTAGAACCTGGCCGTAGGCGATCATACGCTCGCGGCGTAGGGCGCGGCGGTGGCCGATGAGCCACTTAGCGCTTTCTTCGATCCACTGGATGGCGAAGGTGCTCCACAAAAACAGGCGAAGAAGTGTGGCCCGGCCCGCGCCAAAATATTTGCGCGTGTAGCGAATTTTGCTGCGTTGAAAACGAATGGTCCGGTCGGCGATAACTTGTTCGCTGGATTTGCCTTCGAAGTGGGTGATTTTGGCGTCGGGAAAGTAATGAATCGACCAGCCGGCGGCCAAGGCGCGTTGACACCAGTCAGTTTCTTCAAAGTACATAAAAAATGCATTGTCGATGGGGCCGGCCTGCTGCCACGTTTCCCGCCGGATAAGAAGAGCCGCACCAACAACCCAATCGACCGGCTGAATGTGGTCGGGTGCCTGATCCGCCATGTGATAGCGGCGGATATGAGGGTTATTGGGAAACCACTGCCCGAGCAGCGTGCTTTCCCAAAAGAGACTGCCCAGCGTCGGCAAGCGGCGGCGCGATGATTGTACCGAGCCGTCGGGCCACAACAACTGTGGTCCTAACGCGCCCACTTCGGGATGGCGGTCCAGGTACTCAACCATAAGGGCCAGGGTTTCCGGTTCCACAATGGTATCGGGATTGAGTAAAAAAAGGTAACGCCCTTGCGCCAAATTGGCTCCGTAATTATTTCCTTGCGCGTAGCCAAGATTTTCGGGGCTGGCAATCAATCGCAATTGGGGAAACTCAGCCTGAACCATCTGGGGGCTACCGTCGGTTGAGGCGCTGTCGATGACGATGATTTCGGTGGAAAGCGAGGACGCAGCCTGGGTTGCTTTGAGAAGTGAGTTTAGGCAATCGCGCAGAAGGTCTCTAACATTCCAATTGACGACGATGATGGATAGATCCATGCGTTGCTGTCCGTGGGAAAAGAGGAGATTGGAACAGGAGAAAATTAATAATTAATAGTTAATAGTTAATTGTTAATAACTATTTACGAATTACCAATGCCCAATTACTAATTATCAATCTCCAGTTACCAATCTCCAATCTGCAACCCTAAATATCTCGTGTAATTGTATAATCGGCTAATCCGTGCATGGCCTGGCGATAGGGGGTGTTCGGTAGTTTTTCTAGAGCGGCTTGGGCCTGGCGAGCAAAGCGAACGGCTTCTTCCATTGTGGCCTCAACGTAACCTGAGGCGCGAATCTTGTTGACAACGTCCAGTATTTCTTCGTCACTAACATATTCTTTGCCCACGGCTTTAAGAATGGTCGGATGGTTGGGATGATCCTCATTAAAAAGCATAACCGGTAAAGTGGCGATTCCCTGGCGCAGGTCATTGGCTACCGGCTTGCCGATGTGATCTTCATCGCCCTTAAAATCAAGGATGTCGTCGACCACCTGAAAGGCCATGCCCAGGTAGTATCCAAAATCACGTAATGCCCCGATTTGATCCTCAGGTGCCTGGCTCAAAATACCGCCCATTTCTGTGCCGGCGGCAAAGAGCGAGGCGGTTTTGGCGTAGATACGCTGGTGATATTCCTCGATGCTCGGAACACGCTTATGCCCATCGTTGAAAAGCTGATTCAGCTCGCCACCGACAATCGTCATCAAGGTTTCGGAGAAGATATTAACGATGCGGACGCTATCGGTTTGGGCTGCTAACTGGGCCGAGCGGGCAAATAGAAAATCGCCGGTGAGGATAGTCGCTGCCGGACTCCAACTGACGTTGAGCGTCGGCATACCGCGTCGGAAAAGGGAGTTGTCGATGAGATCATCGTGAACCAGGGTGGCTGTATGCAGCAGTTCCACCGCTCCAGCCAGGCAGTACAGTTTGTCTTTATCAACCGGATAAAAGCTGGCCGCCATCATTGTCAGCGCCGGGCGCAGTCGCTTGCCACCGGCTCCAACCAGATAGTCGACTACCGATTGTAAATCTTTGTGTTTCTCCGAAATGCCGGAGCGCATTTTGTCTTCAACATAAATCATGTTATCAGCCACAAGGCTGAGTAAATCACTGGCTTTTACCATGGCGTCCTCTTTTAGTGTGAGCGTGATTGTACAATTTTATTATAAAAGTTACCAACTTTATCGGCCTGCATGACGGTTTGCAAAGCGTGCTTTTTGCTCTTCATCCTTATCGACAGCGTTTTACTCTACATCAGAAAACGGCAGTCGAAACAGATTTATGGTATTGCGCGTAAGATGTTTACACATTACGTCAAATGGTAGCTGCTGCACCTCGGCGATGCGTTGGGCGATAACTTTGACGCGAGCCGGCTCGTTGCGTTTGCCGCGAAAGGGATGAGGCGATAAAAATGGTGCATCCGTTTCAACCAGTAGCCGATCCGGTGGTAGAGCCGCAACAATTTCAGGCAAACCGTGAGCATTTTTAAACGTTACCGGTCCACTAATACCGATGTAAAAGCCATATTCGATGGCTTCTTCAGCCATCGCCTGATCGCCGGAAAAAGAGTGGAGAACAAGGCCGGGATGCTGCCTCCCCGCACCCCAGGCACGCAAAATCTCCATCGTATCCGCCGCCGACTCACGCTGGTGAATGATGACCGGCTTGTCGATTTCCTTGGCCAAGGCCAACTGCTGTTCAAATACATCGCGCTGATGTGGTCGGGGCCATGTATCCCAATGGTAATCGAGACCGATTTCGCCAATAGCGACAACGTTGGGGTGGGCAGCCAATTCGCGGAGTTGATCGATACTTGAGGTGGTGAATGTCCCGGCATCGTTGGGATGAATGCCCACTGCGGCGTAAAGGTTGGGAATTGTCTCAGTAGCATTTACAATCGCTCGGCTGTCGTCGACAGTAATGCCGGGATTAATGTAGGCCGTAACGCCTGCCTCGCTGGCACGCTGCAACACGTCGCGGCGGTCGTCATTAAAGGCATCAAACATAATATGGCAGTGTGAGTCGATCAACATCAGCTAAATTCCTGCCAGCTCGCGGCCGGCGTTGAGTAATTCTTGAACCCGATCGCCGTGCGTGGTTTCGCAGTAGACGCGCAGCAGCGGTTCGGTGCCGGAAAAACGCACAATCAGCCAGCCGCCATCCTCTAAATCAAAACGAAAACCATCGACGGTGACCAGACCCGTAACCTTTAGCCCGGCCAACTGATCCGGCTTGGCCTGTTGCATCCGGTTTAAAACCGCTTCACGTTGGGCGGCATCGTAGGTGAGATCAACGCGGTCGTAGTAATGGGGGCCAATTTGTTCGAACAGATAATCGACCAGACCGCGCATCGTGCGACCGGTTATCGCCATAAAATCGAGCAAGAACAGCCCCGAAGCAAAACCGTCGCGCTCCGGAATATGATCGCCAAAAGCATAGCCGCCGCTCTCTTCGCCGCCGTAGATAGCCCCCACATCGACCATTTTGGGGCCGACATATTTAAAGCCAATCGGCGTTTCGTGAACGGGTAGGTTGTAGCGGGCGGCCAGTTTGTTAGCCATCGTTGTACAGGTAATGGTGCGCACGATGGGGCCTCGCAGACCGCGTACTTCCATGGTGTAGAGCAGCAGCAAAGCGTACAGTTGCAAGGGATTGACAAATTCCCCATGTTCGTCCAGCACGCCGATGCGATCGGCGTCGCCATCGGGAGCCAGGCCGATGTCTGCTCTACATTGGGCAATGGCGTCGGCCAACGGCTTTAGGTTACGCGCCAGTGGTTCGGGATTATGCATGCCGGGAAAGTTGGGGTTGGGTTCTCTGCGCAGTTCCGTGACGGTTGTTTGGCCGCCGGTGAGCAGATCCGGCCAAAGTCCACCACCGGCTCCATGCATGGCATCGACAACCACATTCAATCCGGCGGCCATAATCCGGTCAAAATTAGCCAGCGACTCTAATTTGGCACGGTAGGCCGGCCACGGGTCGATGTCGATGAGCAGGCCACGGTCTCGTGCTTCGGCTAGAGGCATTTGGAGCGAGTCGGCCTCGTCAGGAATAAGTGCTTCGATGGCTTTGGTGATGGCCGGTCGAGCCGAGCCGGCATATTCCGGGCGAAATTTGAAGCCATTGTAACGGCCCGGATTATGGCTGGCGGTAATAATGGCACAACCGGCCGTTTGGCGTTCGATGATGGTGTATGAGACAGTTGGCGTGGGAGAGGGACGGTTACAGAGGTAAACAGGAATATTCAATGCTGTAAGCGTTGAGGCGACTGTTTCGGCAAAATCGCGCGAACCAAAACGGGTGTCATAGCCGACTACCAACCCGCGTTCGGCCTGTTGTTGGTCTAACACATAGCGTCCCAGGCCGGCGGCACAGCGGCGTACATTGGTAAACGTATAGGTGTCGGCGATGATGGCTCTCCAGCCGTCGGTGCCAAATTTAATGGGTGTTGGGTGGTTCATAACGTTTCTTTTCTAGTTTCAGTATTTATTGAAAATAGTATACACAATGCTTTTTGGGGTTGCAAATAGTATGAGTCAAACTTCACAAATAGATTGTTTATAAACAACAGGACGGTAGTATATGGAAGGGTGTGGCTATACAAGATTATAGCGCCATCGCTAAAATTAAAGCTATACCATTCGTGGCGAGAACAATCAACGGCAGAAGAAAAACAAGCATGCTATGTCTGTAATCGGCGGCAATAAGGCCGGTTTCGTCGATAGTAGGTTGACCGGGTAGGTTGTCGAGCAGCACCGCTCGGGATGGACGATGGGGATCGTAAAGAAGCTGTTCTTCCTCCTCATCCTCTAAGCTGTAGGGTTGATGGCTGCGCGCAATGGTGTGATGTGTGCGACCGTCATCGGCGGTGAAAGCAAACGTTAATTTATAAACAGGTTTATCATTGATACGGGTATTTGTGGGGGATTTGTCGACTAACCGACCCAAGGCGACTTTGCCGTGGGTTAAGAGATGGTTTGCTCGCCAACCGGAAACGAGGCCGGTTGTAACAAAGGCGATACCAACCGCCGGAAAAAGTCCAATGAAGCAAAATACCCACGGACTGAATGTACCGGTTCGCGTCCCCTGAATGCGCGAAATCTCGGGATTGTCACGGATATATTCAATGGTGACATTTTCGTTTGGTGAAAAGCGGCGACCGGTGGTGTAAGAATGGCCTAGCATCTCCATTTCCAGCCGCTCGACCCGGAAAGCATAATGGGTCGCGTAGACCGGCGTTTCGTTTTCTGAGGCGCTGGTGCTTTTGATTTCGGTGACGATGCCAGGAGCGGTTTCCGTATCACTTATCAAAAAATAGATACCATTGATGCTGGTCAAAGCTCCAAAAATCCAAAAGAAGATCATGGTAAAGCCTAACCAAAACCAGCCAAACTGGTTCATGAAGCCACCACATAAAAGTTGTCCTCGCAAAAGCCAAGGAAGGTGTCGGGGCGGCGTGTGTAATGAGTAGGAAGACAATTTACGCATTGTAATATTCCACAAAAGACAACGTTTTACCTCTGCATATATAAAAGGATACCGTAACCTTGTTAGGGCGTCAACAGGAATAAGAGCACAAAAAGTGACTTTTGGGCAATTAAAAAGTACCTTAGTCATTTTTTTTTTGTGACTTTCGTCCCTTACATTGGAGTTGTTCTTGTTGTATCCTGTTAATACAGGGAAATTGGACTCTTTGCGTCTATTTATTGTTATAACTACTTAATAATTGCTTTCACTAACGACCAGGATCTTGTATGCGTAAAAATAATCTCTCTGCCCTTAGTGTCATTTTCGATATACTTGTTGGAACATTTATTGTGGGAGTGGCGATGATCCATACAAGCGAAGATGCTTCCGCTGTGCCTGAGAGCCTAAATTATTTAGATGATCATGCACTGTTGCTACAGACCTCATCTCTAAGTGCGTCTGCTACCGAAGTTTGTAACGATTTTTATTTCCATAACCAAAATAAAAACGTGGGCAGCGATGGCTCGCAAAGAATTGCAAATACAACGGCTCCAACAGGCAGTACGCCGGCGACTATATCAGAAGGTCTATCTTTTTTATCGAATACCTATGAAGAAATCGAACGGTTCTATTCTGATCCGGCCGCGACGAGCGACATTACCATTATTAATGATATTGCGGGTTCGATCTGGTTACAAACAACAGATTTTGCCAATACAGAGTTTTTGGTGGAACTCTTTGATTACAACCCCGCCAATGGACAGACAACCGCACTGGGAGACATTGAGTTTGGATTTATCAACACCGGACAGAACGAGGCCGTACTCAATATTACGCCACCAGATAATACCGTTATCGCAGCAGGCCATCGAATATTAGTCGTTTTGTCTGCTCGTTCTCCTCTGCTCACTTCTCCTACCGTCACGTTATATTATGATAGCACCAGTAGAGACTCCCTTTTTACTCTTTGCCGGCTTACGCCACCAACTCTTTCTATGACAAAAACGGGGCCATCAGCCGTAGTAGCCGGTGAGCAGATTACATATCAGCTAACCATAACTAACAGTGGTGGTTTACCCGCTACCAATCTAGCCCTCAGCGACGAACTGCCCGCCGGTGCTACCTATGTTAGCGGCGGTGCGAAAGTGGGTAACACAGTTTCCTGGTCCATTCCAACTTTGGCTCCTCTGGCGAGTATCCAAAAAACCTTTATCGTCACCGCCTCCGATACGATTACCAATAGTAACTATCAAGTCACTGCCGATGGCGGAATATCTGTCGATGGCGAGCAAGCAGTAGTGACCCTTGTTAGCCCCCCCGGACAACCTAACTTATCGATTACAAAAAGTGGACCGGCCACAGCAGAAGCTAATGAAGAAATTTCTTATACGATAACTGTATTTAACGGCGGTGATGTGTCTGCCACGAGTCTTGTAATTAACGATACGCTACCCACGGGTGCATCTTATGTCAGTGGGGGAACATTATTAGGTAACAAGGTGAAGTGGACTAGGGGTTCGTTGGCAGCAGGTGCAAACGTTCAATTTACTTTTGTCGTAACAGCAGCGGATGATATTAAAAATTACATTTATAGTGTCTCAGCCGACGGAGGGATTGAGTCTGTTGGGGCAAAAGCCGTGGAAACGAAAGTAATGCCCCAGAGCACGCCGTTAAAAACATCCTTTCTCCCGCTCCTCGTTAAACCTGAAATGAACACAAAATTGGTTATTGAAAGCGTTAATACTGGCGGGATTAATGCTGTCAGAATTCTAAATCCTGATGGTAATACGGAACTTTTGAGTTGTACGGTTGGCAATAATGTTACCAAAACATGTGGTAGTTTCCCATCGATAGGAACCTACAAAATTGTTGCTAACACAGGAAATTGTGGGGTATTGCAGGGTACATTTAATGATGCATCACCCGGAGCAACTATCACGCGCCGTATATTTTGTAATTAGACAAGAATTTTCCAAAGAAAGCTACCAGAAAAACACCCTATGGAAGAACTTATTGGTAAAGATTTAGGTCAATATCATATAGAAGAGAAAATTGGCCAAGGTGCAATGGCCTCTGTCTTTAAAGCTTTCCAGCCTAGCCTAGAGCGATACGTTGCTGTTAAAGTTCTGCCTCCTTACTTTGCGGCTAAAAATCCTGTTTTTAGTAAGCGTTTCAAAAGAGAAGCAAAGTCGGTGGCGCGTCTCCATCACCCCAATATTTTACCTATTTATGACTATGGTATTGATCGGGATTATAGTTATATTGTTATGCGTTATGTCGAAGGAGCGCAGACGCTAGCCCATCTTATGTATCAATCATCGGATGATGAGAGGAAGTTTGATGTTATCATCCAGGTAGCCAAAGCGTTGGCCCATGCCCATGAGAGTGGGGTAATTCATCGCGATGTTACACCCAGTAATGTTTTGCTCGATAGAGGCTGGGCACTTTTATCCGATTTTGGATTGGCCAAACTTGGTGAATCGGCTACTCGCCTTACGGGTGTTGGCAAAGGCATCGGAACACCGGCTTATATGTCACCGGAACAGGCGCGTGGTGGGGATGTTGACCATCGAACCGATATCTATGCGTTGGGCGTGATGGCCTACGAGATTGTTACAAAGGCCATACCTCATGATGCGGATACATCATTAAGTATTTTGCTTAAACGAACGACAGAACCGCCACCTTCGCCTCGCTCTACTAACCCTGATATTTCTGATCGGATGGAGCAAGTTATTCTGCGAGCAATGGCCAGTAAACCGGAACATCGCTTTGAAACTGCAGAACAGTTTGCAATAGCCCTCAAAGCCGCCTTAATAGAACCCTATGTTCAAAAAAAACCGGCTAAGGAGGGGAGTAAAAAGACCGATCCACTTGGTGTAGATACCGAACCCGCGCGTAAATTATCTTTAGCCACATTTATGGAGTACATGCAACAATTAGCCGGTCGTCGACCGGTTTGGGCAACCGGAGTTGCGAGTGTGGCGCTTATTGCCATTGGTTTATGGGGAACCAGCGCTTTTGGCTCGGCGGCTTCGCAAACTACTCCGACGCCAATAGCTGAACTGGCCTTGGTTGAAGAGACTCCTACGGCCACCTCTACAGTAGTACCAACCTCAATACCAACGTCTTCTCCATCGCCCACTATCAATTCCACAGATACACCAATTGCCCCAACCGCGACAACATCCATCATGGTAGTAACCGCCACCCCATCCTTAACGTCAACTCCTGAACCAACGGCGACCTTTGCGCCTGCAACAGCTACGTCCACCATTACAGTCACCCCCACCTCCGGCTTACCCGAAGGGGCATTTACGCTAATCCGTCCTGTATCATCGAATGACCCTACGTACGGGCCTACAAATTTTGAGTGGGAGTGGGGCGGCTCAGTTCCACCAGATCACGGTTTCGAAGTTCGTGTTTGGCGCGAAGGCGAGCCGCCGGCTGGCGCTCACGATGCTGTTTTAGATAACCAACAAGGACGGGTGCAAAAAATTGGTGAGAACAGATACCGTCTCGCGCTTGACATCAGTCAGGCCGCCGGTGTTCGAGGTCGCACCAGTTCCTATTTCTGGACAGTGGCATTGGTTCAAATCGCTCCTGCCTATGCCGACATCGGTCAGCAAGCAGAACCGGCTGTCCTCCGTTTTGAGGCCGGTGGCGGGAGCAGCAGCGGTGGAGGTAACGATGGAGGCGGAAGTGGCGGTAGCAGCGGTGGAATAGATTAACAATAAAGTTCATGTCTTAAATAATAATCGCAGAGTTTGACCATAAGGATCCAGACAGAGTTTGGATCCTTTTTTATTTCCTTCATTTATGTTATTACAAGGGTTGCCTCACCCCTATTTAAAGTGTACACTTGTAAAATATAAAGCCTGTTCTTCGCATTGGAATTTCAGTGAAGGAAAGATGAAATGCGTTGCAGAACGGAAGAAGGAGAAAACGTTGTCCAATATCGTATCCATTCAAAATATTGCTGATCATGTGGGCGAGGAAGTCACCATTCAAGGGTGGCTGTATGCCAAAACCGGCAAGGGCAAAATTCAGTTTCTGCAGGTTCGGGATGGTACCGGCACGATGCAGGCCGTCCTCTTTAAACCCAATTTGCCGCCGGAAATCTTTGAGGCCGGTAAGCGCACCACGCAAGAATCGGCCCTTATCGTCACCGGCACCGTCAAAGAAAACGAACGCGCCCCCGGCGTCCCCGGCGGTTACGAACTCGATACCACCAACTTACAAGTCATTCAGATCGCCGAAGAATATCCGATTACACCCAAAGAGCACGGCGTTGAGTTTCTGCTGGAGAACCGTCATCTTTGGATTCGCAGCCGGTTACAATGGGCCGTCTTACGGGTTCGAGCCACGGTGATGCGGGCCTGCCGCGATTGGCTTGACAGTCACGGCTACTTGGAGATGTCGACTCCCATCCTCACCCCCGCTGCCGGCGAGGGAACCAGCACCCTGTTTGAGGTCGAGTATTTTGGCGATACGGTTTATCTGGCGCAAACCGGTCAGCTTTACAACGAGGCCAACATCTACTCCTTCGGCAAAGTTTACTGCTTTGGCCCCACCTTCCGCGCCGAGAAAAGCAAAACCCGCCGCCACATGACCGAGTTCTGGATGCTGGAGCCGGAAATGGCCTACTGTGATCTCGATGGTCTGATGGCGATGGAAGAGCAGTTTATGAGCTACGTTGTGCAGCGTTGTCTCGAAGAGCGTGCGAATGAACTGGAGGTTTTGGAGCGTGACATCAGCATGCTGGAAAAAGTCATCCCACCTTTCCCCCGTATTTCGTATGATGATGCGGTCGAACGTATCACCAAAATCCGTAATGAAAGCGATGATCCCGAACTCAAGGAACAGCTCGCCATCGAGTGGGGCCAAGATTTTGGCAGCCCTCACGAAACCGAACTGACCAAACAGTTCGACAAACCGATCTTTGTCTACGGCTTCCCCACAGAGTGTAAAGCCTTTTATATGGAACCGTGGCCCAATCGACCCGAAGTCTGCAAAAGTGTCGATATGCTGGCTCCCGAAGGCTACGGCGAAATCACCGGCGGCAGCGAACGTATCAGCGATCCCGAACTGCTGCTGAAACGTATCCACGAGGAAAACCTACCGGAGGAAGCCTTCAAATGGTATCTTGATCTGCGCCGCTATGGCAGCGTGCCGCACAGCGGTTTTGGCTTGGGTGTCGAGCGCACGGTGGCCTGGATTTGCGGTATCCACCATGTGCGAGAAACCAATCCTTTCCCGCGAACGCTAGGACGCGTCTATCCGTAAAATTGTCGTATGAAGATGCTGCTGTTTCAGGCCAAAAAGTTCACTTGGAAGTCGTTCTCAAAAACGCTCGATGATGTACCGGAGCAAGATGTTGAAGAAACCGTCTCCGATGCCGTTATCGTTTTTCTGCACGCCGAAGCAGAAGACGAGGCCAAGCCCAAGCTTGAAACCAAAGTGGTCAAAAATATAAAATGGCTGGCCAACAAGCGCGATTTCAAGAATATCGTGCTCCACTCCTTCACCCACCTCTCGGCCTCGACCGCCTCAGCCGAGTTTGCCCAAACTTTGCTCGATAACCTGGATGAACGCCTGGTAAACACCGGCTACCAGGTCTGGCAGACGCCTTTCGGCTATTTCTGTGAATGGGATCTGTCGGTTTACGGCGATTCGTTAGGCAAGGTGTTCAAGGAAATTTAGCTTAGAGCATCAAAGCAAGCTTTGAGCGTGTTTGACAAAGCAAGCTTTGTTGCTCCAGAAACTCTCGTTTTTAATGCTTATTCACATACTCTCGAATATAATCCGGCGTGCTGATACCCTCGGCCAGCTTCGGATCATCCTGCGGCGGCAAGATCTGCTGTTTGATCGGCAAAACGCCGGCCCAGATCGGTAGATCGTAATCTTCGGCCTCATCTTTGGGAGGCCCAACCCGCACTTTGGCCGAGGCCAACTCAATGGGAATCGCCACAATGGTAGTCGCTTTCATCTCCGTTGCCGTAGGCTGGCGGGCATCATCCCAGCGACCCGGCAGCAAGTGGTCCGTAAATGCTTTCAGGCATTCCATCTTCTCTTCATCCGGCACAATCTGCCCTCGACCAAACAAAACCACCGAACGATAGTTCATCGAGTGGTTGAAAACAGAGCGAGCCAGGACCAGCCCATCGAGCAGCGTAATGGTGATGCAGATCTTTTGACCCGACTGCGCATACTGCATTAATCGGCTCTTTGTTGCTCCGTGCAGCAAAATGGTGTTGCCTTTGCGGGCGTGAATGGTCGGAATAACCACCGGCTGGTCGTCCTGCACCAGGCCGACGTGGCAAATAAGCCCTTCATCGATAATGTTGTAGATGGTTTCCGTATCGTAGTGACCGCGATCCGGTACTCGGCTAACCCGGTTTTGGGGTGTGATTTCGTACTGAGACATAGTTGGCTCCTTTTTTGAATGTATACGGTAGAGCATAAGCGGAAACGGTCAGAAAACAAGAGCCAATTTCGAATAGATGTGGGGAACCAATTGAAAAGGGGGGCCGTACACAAAGGCGCACAACAAAAAAAGTGTAGCCGAAAGGACTACACTTGTACAAGACGGAGACAGTTGTCTATGGAATAAAAGCTATACGAGATGAAGAGGATCAGAAGCCGGTTTTACGCTTTGCTTCCGTCAACCGATTCATCACTTTGCTCATCTTCCGGTCGAGACGAAGACTCGCGGAATTCGCGAATCGATTTGCCTAGCGCACCACCGATTTCAGGTAGCTTACCGACCCCGAAGATAATAATAACGATTACAAGAATAATAATCCATTCCCAGCCACCAATTGTTGGCATGACGAGCTCCTTTAGCCTGCAATGTTCAAAGTTATCGTTGGGTATTATAGCATTTGGCGTACCCTGTGGCAAGAGCTGACAGGTTTGATCCGAATCTTTGGAGAAACTAATGGGCGAATGAAACGGTGTCGTCAAAATGACCGAATTTACAAAACTGGCATCTCTTTACTTTCCACCGGGTTTGTCATTTGTTGGTCACCATTTTATAATGGGCCGATTTGAATTTTGATAGGAGGCCCCATGACAAACGTTTATGAAAGTACCCATCCGCTCGTCAAACATAAGCTCACCTTTCTCCGCGATAAGAAAACCAACCCCAAAGATTTCCGCGAGTTAATTCGCGAAATTTCCATTCTGCTGGCTTATGAGGTTACGCAGGATTTAGGGCTTGAGGCAACCACCGTGGAAACACCCATGGGCCAGGCTTCAGGCTCGATCTTACAAGAGCAGATTGGTCTGGTTCCGGTATTACGGGCCGGTCTAGGCATGGTCGACGGCGTCTGGAGCATGATGCCCAGCAGCGAAGTCTGGCACATCGGCCTATTTCGCGATGAGCGCACCTTACAGCCGGTTGAGTATTACAACAAGCTGCCCGTCTCGCCCACCGTGCAGGTTTGCATCGTCCTCGATCCGATGCTGGCGACCGGCGGCTCGGCTGTGGCCACCATCGACATTCTCAAACGGTGGGGCGCGAAACGCATCAAATATATGGGCATCATCGCTGCCCCGGAAGGTGTTAAAGCCTTGCAAGAAGCCCATCCCAATGTCGATATCCACATTGGCGTTATCGATGAGAAGCTGAACGACATCGGCTTTATCGTGCCTGGACTGGGCGATGCCGGTGACCGCCAATTTGGCACAGGTTAATTGATCGATGGCCTGGATCGACGTTATTTCTGAGGATGACGCCGACGGCGATTTGGCCGAGCAGTACAGCCACCTCATCGAACCGTGGGGCGGCGTCGACAACATCCTCAAAATTCATAGCCTCAACCCGGAGTCGCTGCGGGCGCACGTTGTCGTTTACAAAGTGTTAATGTACGGCAAGTCGCCGATTAAGCGGCCCCAGCGCGAGATGATCGCCGTGGTCGCCTCGGCGGCTAATCGGTGTGTCTACTGAATTAAGCACCACGCGGCCGGTCTGGCCCGTTTAGTGCGCGACGACGCTCTGGTCGAAGCCTTGCAAATCGATTATCGTCAGGCCAATCTCAGCCCGGCTGATCGCGCCATGCTCGATTACGCCTACAAACTCACCCTAACCCCGTGGGACATGGTCGAAGCCGATGTTCAAGCCCTGCGCGATCACGGCTTCTCCGACCAGGCCATCTTAGACATCAACCAAATCACCGCCTACTACGCCTACGTCAACCGCATTGCCGACGGCCTGGGCGTGCCGCTCGAAGATTTCTGGCAGGCGTTGGAAGAAAAAGGCTGAGGTAAGGATAAGGAAAAACTTACAAAAGAGCGGTTAAGGAGACTAGAGCCGCAGAGTGAGCATCCTCAGATGCGAACGGGTTGGGCAAAGCCACTCGGCATCTGAGGATGCTCCGCTCCTCATACTCGCCTCCTCATGGGATCTCATAGAGCCAAGTATTCTTAGCCTTAGCCTCAGCCTTATTTTCAATCTCCAGTCTCCAGTCACCTAATCTCCTAACCTCCACTCACCCCAACGCCTCAATAACCCTCCCTGCATCCGACACCCAGCCAAAAATTCCCCCCTGCGCCTTAATCATCTCCAACCCGATCCGCTGGAATTCCGGAAAGTAGGAGCCGACGCAATCAGATGGGACGACACACTCATAGCCCCGGTCGTTGGCCTCGCGCACCGTGGTGTGAACGCAGACTTCGGTCGTCACCCCGCAGACAATTAGCGTCTTGATGCCGCGATTGTTCAAAATCAAATCCAGGTCAGTCTCATAAAACGCGCCCTTGCCCGATTTGTCGATAACCGGCTCATCGGCGGCGGGATACAGTTCGGGGATGATGTCGTGGCCGTACTCGCCTCGAATTAAAACCCGACCCATCGGCCCGGCGTCGCCAATGCCGACCTCCAGATGGCCGCGCGCCAATTTAGCGGGTGGTGCGTCGGTTAAATCAGGGCGATGCCCTTCGCGGGTGTGGATGACCAGCAGCCCCGCGCCCCGTGCCGTTTCCAGCAGCGCTTTGGTCGGCTCGATGGCGCTTCGCAGCAGCGAGACATCGTTACCAAGCATCTCACCAAAGCCGCCCGGCTCTAAAAAATCGCGCTGCATGTCGATAATGACCAGCGCCGTCGCTTCGGGTTGAAAAGCCAGCGGATAAGGTTCCGCGTCAATTGTGCGTTGAGACATGGTTGTGTATTCTCCTTTTGTGAAAACGATACGTAGCCATTCGCTTGTTAAGTACATTTAGAGCAGAATAAGGCTGAGGCTAAGAAAGGCGTCTGTCCCTGGCGACAATGTTCTGCGTTGTCGCATCTTTCGGAACGTCGCGTAGGGCGTCGTTCCAACGCAACGCAGAGCGTCGGAACGAATGTAAACACGCAATTTGTTTTTTCTCAGCCTTAGCCTCAGCCTTAGCCTGTTGGTAAATAAAGGACACTAACAATTCAAAACTAGGAGCGTATGCAATGCCCATTTCAAATGAAACCATCACTGCCATTACCCATCATTTCTTCGATGCCGAAGACAACCGCCAGCCCATCGAACCGGTGGCCTCATTTCAACCCGATATGACAATGGCTGAAGGCTACCAGGTGCAAGCCGCCGTTGTGACCGAGTGGCAGAAGCGCGGTTACAAGATTGTCGGCAAGAAAGCTGCCGCTACCAGCCAGGCGGCTCAGGCCAAAATGCAGATCGACGAACCCATCTACGGCCATCTGCTCGATTTTCAACGGGCGGCCCCCGGCGCAACCCTGGCCGCCGCCCATTTCATCCAGCCCTACATCGAGTGTGAGCTGGCCTTCATTATTGGCCGGCCCTTAACCGGCCCTAATATTACCGCCGACGACATCTTGGCCGCCACCGAGGTCATCGCCCCGGCCTACGACATCATCGATTTCCGTACCCGCGACTGGGCCGTTGCTGGGGGGGAAGCGTTGTCGACCAACGTCTTTACCCGCCACTTTGTAGTCGGTGAGCCTCGCCTTGCTCCCGATGCGCTCGATTGGCCCAGCCTGGCTATTTCATTAGCCAAGAACGGCGAAACGGTCGCCACCGCTACCGCCGCTGCGATTATGGGCCATCCGGCGCGATCCATCGCCTGGGTTGCCAACAAACTGGCCGAACACGGCCACCAGCTCGATACCGGTGACATCGTTCTTACCGGCGCGATTACCAAGCCTTACCCCGTCACCCCCGGCGACCATTTTGAAGCGACGTTTGAAGGGGTAGGGACATTAGCTGTTCAATTTACCTGAGCCGACATATAAAAATGGATGCCGTATTTAAGTCTGATGCGGCTGGTTGTTCAATCAACTTGTGATTCCTTCGACCCGTCCGCACGGACTGTTCGAATCACGGTGAATCGAACAACCGGTCACGACGGGACGTCTGAATCACGGTGAATCGAACGGCCGGGTACATCGGAACATCCAAATCACGGTGAATC
>JAGRBZ010001247.1 GCA_020433805.1 Anaerolineae bacterium | reverse complement strand
GCCCTGCAAATCGCCGCCGTACCTACGTCGCACGATATTAAACACGATGTCCTGCCCATTGGCCTGCTCATAAGGCTGTAATTCATACCAATCCGATGTCCAGGGATGAATCTGCCAGGGCGACTCCAAATCATGCGGCCACGCGCCCTCGATATCCGCTAACGTCGGATTGCCGGCCGGATTACCATTGCGAAAGCGATCCGGAAAAATTTGATACCACACCACGGTTTTGGCCCACTGCGGGACCCAATCTTGTGTATTGTTCATAGCCTCAACTCATTTTCTGTTGTAAGCGTTCAGCTATCAGCCTTCAGCCGTCAGCTTTAACGCTAAAGATAACATCTGGGCTTTCATGACCGACTATGTAACCCAAATATTTGCCAAAATAAGCCAAAAGCTGATAGCTGATAGCTAAAGGCTGAACGCTTACCAAAAATTAACTAGCGATACCTAACCAGGTATTCTCAAACATCTGTTGACTCATGGTTTTCAAATCGGTG
>JAGRBZ010001246.1 GCA_020433805.1 Anaerolineae bacterium | reverse complement strand
TCGGTCGCGGTTACGGTGGGTGATGCCAAGCCGATCTTCACCGAACATATTGCCGATGCCGCCAGCAGTCGCAAGGTGGGCTATGGCCTTGACAGTGGGGTGGAAATGGGGCCTGTTATTACGAAAGAGAGCCAGGAGCGCATTGAGGGATTGATCGCCAAAGGTGCGCAAGAAGGTGCCAATGTGTTAGTCGATGGTCGCGGCAAAAGGGTCACCGGCTACGAAAACGGTTACTTTGTCCATCCCACCATTTTGGACGATGTGAATCCCGGGGGGGAAATCGCCAAGACCGAGATTTTTGGGCCGGTGCTGAGCCTGATGCACGCCACCGATGTGGACGAGGCGATTGCGTTGGTCAACAACCGTGCCTATGGCAACCAGGCCAGCATCTTCACCAGCAGCGGTGCGGTTGCTCGCAAGTTCCGCCATGAAGTCGACGCCGGTAATGTGGGCATCAACATCGGTGTCGCCGCGCCTATGGCCTACTTCCCCTTTAGCGGC
>JAGRBZ010001245.1 GCA_020433805.1 Anaerolineae bacterium | reverse complement strand
CTCAAGGGTTTGCATCTGGCGACTGCGCCTCCACTAGAGTTTATAGAGTTTTAGAGTTAAGGAGTTTAATGAGTTATTCAACAGTTAATAAGCCTCTTTTTGGACAAAACACGGCCGTTATTTGATCTGAAAACTCCCTAAACTCTATGAACTCTATGAACTCATTAAACTCCATAAACTCCTACAAAGTATCAATGGCTTGCTGCGCCACCCGCAGCAGCGCCTGGCGGTCTTCGGTTTTGAGCGCCTCGCCGACCCTGATCCGTTGGCCCACATCCGGCAGGTGATCGACGGTGGCCTGGCGAACGGCCTGTTCGGCCGGGCCGATCTGCTCCAACGGGAGCGCATCGAACAGCCCTTCGGTGACGGCCAGCAGGACGGCGATCTGTTCCGGCACGGGAATGGGGGCGTATTGCGGCTGTTTCAACACCTCGCGCACGCGCCGCCCCCGGTTGATGATCTGGCGGGTGGTTTCATCTAAACGGGTGCCAAAGCGGGAAA
>JAGRBZ010001244.1 GCA_020433805.1 Anaerolineae bacterium | reverse complement strand
CAACGCAGAGCCTTATCGCCAGGGAAACCGCCCGCCTACCTTGATAAATCGACTGTTTTCTTCGCTTTTTTCTTCGCCTTAGCCTCAGCCTTAGCCTGATTTACACCAAGTCGTCTGGCGGCTGAATGTTACAATGAAAGTTGATTTGGATACCCATTAAGGTTAGGGTACACTTAGCACTGTAAACAAACTGTGTCACCCTTGCGATTGCGTTTGTTCTATATCTGTGCCGATGGTGGAGAGACACTTGGATCAGCTCTCAGATGAGATTCTGCTACAAAAAATTGCCCAGCAAGATTCCGCTGCGCTTGAAATGCTGTACGACCGTCACGCGCAGACGGTCGCTAATTTAATTGGTCGCATCGTGCGCGATACTGCCATTACGGATGAACTTCTGCAAGAAACATTTTGGCAGGTCTGGCAACAGGCCGACCGCTATCGGGGCGAAGGCAGCGCGGCGGCCTGGCTTTACCGTATCGCCCGTAATAAAAGCCTCGACCA
>JAGRBZ010001243.1 GCA_020433805.1 Anaerolineae bacterium | reverse complement strand
TTCCACTTCTCCCTTACTTTCTTTTTGATCATTCTTCCTGTATCGCTTGCGTAAGCAAAATAGTGATGTGTTTGCGCTCGTTCCCCTACACCAGACAGATGTTCTAAAGAGAACTAAGGAGGTCGAACAGGAGGAATGGTAGAAGAAAAAGGAAAGGGAAAAAAGCCAACCCGGATCGGGAAATCAAGTTTTAGTAAACGATTAAGCCATAAACGGCCAATGGTAAAAATGCTGCGGTCACGACGGTCAGAACGGTCTACAAGTTTAGCGTGACCCGTCAAAAGAGCAACAGAGCCGAGAAAGCATAGCCAGAGGTAGGCTAAAGAAACAGCCAACATCAAGCGGTCCAAACGGTCAGGGTGACGTAAACGACATGTTTGTAAATCAAAGCCGTGACCTTTAACATCGCCAAACAAGGGTTCAATCCAGGGGCGTTTACGATACCAATAGCGAACTTCCTCGGGTAAAGACAAGTTGGTGACAATCGGAACCAAGCGGTTG
>JAGRBZ010001242.1 GCA_020433805.1 Anaerolineae bacterium | reverse complement strand
GGCTGAAAAGCGATGAATCGTCGCCTACCGGTGAGTTGTCAGCCACATATTCTAAATAATCCAAAAAGACCGGCTGCTCGAAGTGGATTTCGTCTAATAGGTCACCACTAGAGTTAGCGGATAGATGGGTAATCTCGACGATCATTTCGTCTATTTCGGTGCGATGGATTTGGTGGGTCATAGGTAATCTCCTTGAATATGATGTAAGACAAACTTAAGTTTGTCTTACGGTGAATTTTACTCCGGCCAGGGGCGGGCGCTGTTGGGGCCGGGTTGGCCGGCGGGTTCGATGGTGGTGATGGCCGGAACGGGATTGATGGGATCACCCCAGAGGGTGTATTGAACGTGGATGCTGCCGTCGGCATCTTGGCTAAGGATTCTGAATTTGCCGACCAGACCGCTGTTGGTGGTGAAACAATAGGTGTTGTGGTTTTTGGGATCATACGGGATGTCGCCGTAGTAAGAGCGCTCCAGGCAGGCGTCTGGTGTGACGGCCTCATAA
>JAGRBZ010001241.1 GCA_020433805.1 Anaerolineae bacterium | reverse complement strand
CTGTCATCGGCGTCAAAGGCGGCCAGCGCCTCATTCACTTCCAGCATCGTCGGCGTATCGAGCGCGTTCATTGCTTTAGGGCGATTAAGTTGTACAATCCCCACTCGCCCTTCAGTTCGCACCAAAATATTTTCATAGCTTTTCACATCAGACATTTAAGAACTCCTCTTGATATTATATAATTTCTATTTTTGACTTCTTTTTTCTGGCTCAATCGGATTTCGTGGGGTTGACCCCATAAAACGAAAAACGTAATTCCTTCTTACGCATGACGTTTTTCGTTTTACAAGCGGGTCAACTCCCTGAGTTTCAAAAAAGCCAAAATTATTTCCACATCGTGTACTCGCGTTGGCCGGCGCGTTTTTTGGCCGCCAAAACCCATTTCCGGCTGGCCGGACTCGATTTCCTGTCGCAGGAAAGTACTTCCGGCTGGCCGGACTCGATTTCTTGTAACAAAATCATCATTCCTGGCTGGCCGGATCTCATTTCCTGCAACAAAATAA
>JAGRBZ010001240.1 GCA_020433805.1 Anaerolineae bacterium | reverse complement strand
GCCTGGGCCGATATCCCATTGGCGCAGCGGCAGTACGCCCTGACGGTGCTCGATATAGCGGCCCGTCGCGGTTTGAGCGCGGCGGCCTCTCAGGCAGAATTTTACGCGCTGGAAATGGAAAATTGACGTAGGGTTGGCGTAGGGTTTCCGGCATATTGGCATCTAAAATACGTCAAGTTATGGAGTAGGGATGAGAGTATACTGGGCTATGTCAAAAGCTTATATTTGACGCTCTTTTCTCCTCCTTTTAAAAAAGCCGGGTCGTGGCAGCCCGGCTTTTTTGATTCTAGCCCACTTAAGGAGTGACTGTCACAGGCTGTCTCTTGCCGCCTCAATTTATCTATGTTATCCTATTTTAGATAAATTCTACGCCACCGAGGTAACCCTTTGACTACTGATTTTGCTAAAAGCATTGCCGCCGGCCTGGGCGTTCGACAGGAACAGGTAGCGCGGTCGATTGAACTGTTTGACGCCGATAACACGGTGCCGTTTGTGGCTCGCTA
>JAGRBZ010001239.1 GCA_020433805.1 Anaerolineae bacterium | reverse complement strand
CGTATTGTTCGCACATCAGGCGGTAGATCAGCCAAGAGCGTTATGAACAGGGGATCATCCGTAAAGGCCTGGGCAGCCGCTATTGCCGTCTTCAGATATGTCGATTTATCAGCATGAATTACATTCATTCTTGCGTATTCTTTGGCAAAATAGGGCTTAAGTTTCAACCCCATGAAAACGGGTTGCTCGCAGATGACTTGACCTCAGAGTAAGATATGGTAAAATATCCGTCAGCAAAGTTCCTTTACTATCTCTACACGCTTTCAGTTCTTTCATTCCTTTCTCACCCTATACGTATTAGGGCGACGTAGCCAAGTGGTAAGGCAGAGGTCTGCAAAACCTTTATGCGCCGGTTCGAATCCGGCCGTCGCCTCTAGAACCAAAAGCCGGTCAATCGACCGGCTTTTTTGCTTTAAGGCTTCAGTTGTCATGCCTACCTGTGGGCTTTTCTTTTTCACCCCTCAAGTTGCCGGATAACCCGGCAGGGATTCCCCGCCGCCACCT
>JAGRBZ010001238.1 GCA_020433805.1 Anaerolineae bacterium | reverse complement strand
CCGCTCAGGGGAATCTGGTGCCAGCCCAGGAGAATTTGGTGCCAGCCCAGAGGAATTTGGTGTCCGCCCAGAGGAATTTGGTGCCAGCCCAGAGGAATTTGGTGCCAGCCCAGGGGAATTTGGTGCCAGCCCAACGCAATCGATTTACCAGCCCCAAGAAATTCCTTCCCTCCGCCAGACTTAATTTACCACCTACTCTCTTAATCCGCTCATTCATAGTTCCTAATTCATCCCTCATAATTCATAATTCCCTAACCTCTCACCCCCGTTTAAAAACAAAAAACCGCCCCAAAGCGGGGCGGTCAGGACAAGGTAAGGTTGCAGCTTGCCGGCTTCGTCTAGACGACCACCAGTCTGGTTTCTAACGTACCGGTGGCCAGCCGGGTTTGGCCGAAGCGGCGGCGCACTTCCAGTTTGTAAGCACCGGGCGCCAGGTCATCAGGCGTCCGGAAGATGATGGTCCGGTTACTACCGGCTTGGGCGTAATCCGCCACCCGGATCGGGG
>JAGRBZ010000123.1 GCA_020433805.1 Anaerolineae bacterium | reverse complement strand
AGGTTTACAACAATCCAAGGTCAAAAGAAGGCTATGATGTCAAGCGGGTTTCAGTGTTCTCATCAATTTCAGTGCTTCAGTGTTTCAAAAAGCGCCGGTTGCCCCGCGTCGGTAATGATCGGGTAATGGTCACCTGCTACACTGATAACCATTAGCAACTGGCTCTAAACACACAAAGCGAAAGCACGATGGTAGACAAACCAGGTTTTTATAAATCTTTCCTGATCCGCATTTGGAGCGACAAAGCCGGATCGAAGCGGCGGGTAATGGTTGCTCCTGTCGATGGAGGCGGTCAGCACTATTACTTTGCTACTTTGGATGACCTGATGATCTTTCTGCTGCAAGAGATGGAAGAGCAAACGAAAGGAGGTATGCAAAATCAAGTAACGTGAAGGCTAACCTCATACTTAAACCTAACACTCTAAATCAAAAAACGATTAAAGGAGAACAATGATGTTATTGGTGACACAACTTGAAGTTAAAGGCACCAGCACCCCGGCGGAACGCATCGCACGGCGAGCAGAGTGGCAATATCCGGCCGGCGTTAAGGTCATTGCTGAATACTGGCTGCAAACGGATGGATATTCCGTCCTTTCGATTATAGAAACTGAGGACAACGCCGACATCTTTGCTATCACGTCGCAATGGAGCGATGTCTTTAACGTCAAAGTGTCACCGGCAGTAACGGCGGAACAAGGGCTGCAATTAGCTCAAAACATAGCGCAGAACTAAACCTTAAGTAAGAGAAGTCACCTGTTTTTAGAAACCAGGGTTTTGATGTGTCATTGATACGCTTTTGGGGCAAAAGACGTTTCTTTTTAACGCTAAAAACCCTGGTTTCTGGACGCAATCCATTAAAGGGTAAAGGTAGTGAACCTTAAATCGCATAAGAGAAGTCACCTAAAGGGATGTTACCAACGCTCTAAACGGTGACCATCACCAAAAGTCTATGTAATCAATACGATAAGGATATGGCTTACGCAGTTGAGACATACCGATGTCATTTCGAGGCGTTTTTTGCCGAGAAATCCCATCGAACGTTGTTTGCAATCGGACGCTGTAGGGGATTTCTCGCCTTCGGCTTCGAAATGACATGAACTACGTAACTCATAAAGGAGAGAAATCGTGAACAATTTAGAAATAGCCAAACAAGCATATCAAGATTTTGCAGAAGGCAATATCGAAGGTGTGGTCGCGATTATGCACCCGGAGGTTGAATGGCACATCGGCACCGGCTTTCCGTATGTATCCGGCGATGGGGTGGTCGTTGGGCCACAGGCGATTGTGCAGAACGTCTTTGCCCCGATACCCGAATATTACGACGGATTCAGCATCGAGGTTCAGGATTTTTTCGGCAGCGGCGATAAAGTGGTCATGGTCGGGCATCTTACAGGGGTTTGGAAGGAGACGGGCAAGTCATTCAAGGCCAACGTGGTTCACGTGACAACCCTCAAGGACGGCAAGATGACCCATTTCTTCGAGGCGGCTGATACGGGAGAGATCATCGGTTCGGCTTAGAGTCGTGAGTTAAATAATTTACTAGAACAACCTATTGCGTGGTGCGTAACATCTAGGGTGAAAATAATACGGACTATGCACTACGCTACGGAAAAAAGGTGGTTTCCAGTCATAGAAAGCATAAATTTTGCCGGCCACGATCATAACAGTTAGTTTGTAGTAAAAATAGAGAGCAGTAAACAATACGTTAGATTCCAAACTTCACATGAGGAGACTCAAGATAAAACAATGGCATTAAAAAAATCAGTCACCTATTCAATCACGATTATCTTATTATTCCTAACCCTACACACCATCGAGAGCTTATATGCCCCAACGGTCAAAGCAGCTATTGACAGTGATGGGGATGGGGTAAATGATGATATAGACGCCTTTCCAGATGATCCCTCTCGGGCTGTTATATGTACCCCCGGCTACTATGGCACCTTCTTTTGTGAACCAGCCCAGCCCGGTCAATACGTAGCCGTTCATGGGGCATTAGAACCGTCTCTCTGTCCGATAGGCTCTTTCTCTGACTTTGCCGGGGCGGTTTCGTGCCAACCCGCTGCTCCCGGTTACTTTGTTGATAGTGAAGGGGCTGCAAGCCAAACTCCCTGTCCGATAGGTTCTTTCTCTGACTTTGCCGGGGCGGTTTCGTGCCAACCCGCTACTCCCGGTTACTTTGTTGATAGTGAAGGGGCAATAACATCAATTGCTTGCCCTGAAGGGACATATAACTCAGTTTATGGCGCGGCAAGTTGCATATTGGCTCCAATTGGCACGTATGTTAACACAACTGCCGCCACAGCTCCGACGGCCTGCCCAACAGGCACAAACACCTTAACCATTGGTTCAACAAGTATCGATGACTGTCTGAATAATTCCCTCGCCGATTTGCCGGGGATCATCACCAGCTTAGGTCTCTCTCACGGGACGGAGAACAGCCTGCTTGCCAAGGTCAACAATGCTCAAGCAGCCTTGGATCGAGGAGACACTGATAATGCTCAGGAGAAGCTGCTCTCTTTCGTTGACGAAGTGAAGGCGCAGCAGGGCAAGAAAATCGACGAAGATGATGCGAATATGCTGATTGAATTTGTTGAGAACATCTTAGCTCAGTTATGATGAATAAGTGAGCATCAAATAAAATAGAACTTACGCAGTTCAAAAGGTGACAGTCACTTCGATGCCATAAATCAAGCTATGTGACCAAACGAACGCTCATTTTCAATGTGTAAGTGACTGTCACCTGGGTTATTACACTCAATTGATGGGGTAGTTACCAAAGGAAAACTCCTCAAGGTCTTAACCGGGGTAGGGAAGCTGATTTTTTGGCCGTACACAACCTCCGTTGTATACTACTTTATCTCCTCTGAAAATAACAAGATTGATCGAGGAGAGGAGCATCCTCAGATGCGGAGCAGGTTGTTCCCTGCCGTTCGCATCTGAGGATGCTCACTCCGCTACGAGGAAACAATTTTCATTGTCGTTGTCGTCTCATTTGAGACTGTCGGACTCCCTTTCAATAAAAATTTTCCTTTTATCAGGCTACAGTCGGGTGCTTGAAAAACCAGAGCCACGGCGCAGGTGAGATGGGCCTGGTTTACCGGGTAAGTGTGTAGGGATGAAACTAAAAGCCTACCTTTTACATAACCACGCGGCTCCTTTTCAACGTTCACCCAACGAAAGGGATTGGATACAGTTTGATCAAGAAGTCGATGCCAACCTTGCGCTTGAGAGTGCGAATAGCAAAGGTTGGGTTTTGCAATGTCCTTATGCTTTTGAAGCAACCTGGAATGGGGGAGCAAAAGCAGAGGATATTGAAATCCGCTGGGATGAAGCTCCGGTAGCTGGTCACGGCTTTGTTCAGAGCCATCTCGGTGACGGTCTGCTAACGCTCCATCCGGGCTATCAGTTCAAAACGGAAGAAGATCAACTGTTATGGGTGCGAGGTCCCCTCAACTGCCGACCCAAAGATGGCCTAACGCCTCTGGAGCAGATAGTTGATACATCACTATTCCCCAGTACAGTCACTATCAACTGGAAGTTTACCCATCCCAACCAAACTATTCGGTTTGAGGCGGGGGAGCCGTTCTGTACCATTTTTCCTTATCCTAAAAATTATATTGAGAATTTTGTCGAAGAGATGGTGGGGGTTGAGGACGACCCGGAGGCTTTCGAGCAAGCCTTCCAACAGTTAGTCCAGGATCCGGCTGTCCAGAATGCTTTGCAAAATTTGAGCACCGGCTCAGAGGCAGTGTCCTCGAAACAGGTCGCTCCAGCTCCCCTCAATACCATGTTGGGTTACTGGGCCGACCAATTGTTTGATGCACCGCCGGTGAGCTGTATTTGTCCCACTTACGGACGCGTTGATCTCTTGGAAGAAGCCATCTATGCTTTTTTGCAGCAGGACTACCCCGGCCCCAAAGAGCTTATCATCCTCAACGATTATGATGGGCAAACGCTTGAATTCGACCATCCCGAAGTGCGCATCATCAACCGGGCCAGACGTTTCCAATCCATTGGCGAAAAGTATAATGTGGCGATGGCGCTATGTTCGTACGACATTATCTTTGTGTGGCATGATGACGACATCTACATGCCCCATCGACTTTCCTTCTCGGTGGCAAATTTCGATCAGGACAAAGGTTTTTTTAAAGCCGACCGGGCCTGGATCTGGAATAATGGGCAGTTGAAGGGTATGGAACACAACCTCTTTCACGGCGGCAGTTGTTGGCACCGTGATCTATTTACTGACCTGGACGGCTACCCACATACGTCCAATGCGTACGATTTTGTATTTGAGCAGCGCTGTAAAGAGAACTATCCGGAAGCAATTCAACTCTATGAAATACAGCCGGAACATATCTACTACATATATCGCTGGGCCGGAACAGGCTCATATCATCTTAGCGCCATCAACCAAAATGGGCAGTCCAATCTGGATATAACCGGCTACATCCAGACTCAGGCAACACAAGGGCAAATCAAACAAGGGCAGATCAAATTACATCCAAAGTGGAACATGAATTACGTCAGGCTCGTTCAGGATTTTCTAGAAAATGGTCAGGTCGATCAAACGGATGATGAGGCGCTGTTTCTGCCCGCCTCCCAGGTTATTGCACCGCCTCAGCCGGCGGCCGAAAAAGCCGCCCAAACGCTATTTAAGGGCACTTATCCGGCCAAGATAAGTGTAATTTTGGCAGCCTCAAATGAGTCGGCCTTGTTACAACGAACGGTTGACCAGTTTGAAGCCACCCTACCGGCCAACAGCGAAATTATTGTCGTCGATAATGGCTCTACGGACGGTTGTGCGGATTTCTTAGTTGAGCGCGAGCGGGATAACGTCCATGTGAATAATGTCCATCTCATCCGGGTCCCGCTGCCTATGGGGGCGAGCGAGGCCCGCAATCGCGGGTTAACCCAGGCTCAGGGAGAGGTGATCATCTTTGCCGATGCCCATATCGACCTCCCCCAAAACTGGTGGCAGTCCATCGTTGCCAGACTCAACCGGCCTAATGTGGGGATCGTTGGGCCGGGCATTGGCGTGATGGGGAAACCTAAATTGCCCGCTGCACTTGGCCAAGGTATTCCCAAACCGGATCTTCGCCCGGAATGGTTATTCGAGCCATCAGAAGCGCCTCATCCTGTGCTAACGTTGGGGGGAGTCTTTATGGCACTTCACCACGATACCCTCAAACAAGCTGGTGCCTTTGATACCGCCATGCCGGAATGGGGTTCGGCAGATCTGGAACTTTGCCTGCGCTACTGGCTTTTGGGCTACGAAGTGTGGGTGGTGCCGGACGTCACGGTTTGGCGAAACTTCCGTAAAACCAATTCCGGTCGGGTAGAAGCAGGAGACATCACCTCCGGTTTGCTGCGGCTGGCCATGCTGCACTTTAATCAAAAACGCATGGCCAAGGTTATGGCCGCCCTGAAAAATGAGGCCAAATTTGATAAAGCCATTGCCCATGTTGTGGATAGCGATGTCTGGCAGCAACGGGCTGCCTTCGCCGCCAGCCGGGTGAGAGATGATGAGTGGCTGTTTAACCAGTTTGAGGATAGCTGCTTTGGTTAAGTAACTTGAGGCTAGATACCCCCCTTGAGAGAGTGCTGTTTCTAACCTCTCAGCCCCTTGCTAACAAAAATTGTCCTAATTCTAGGACAAAATTGTCCCAATTTTAGGACAGACACACCACCCTGGTTCTTATATAATGATGGAAGCGGTATTCGTGCATTCATCATAGCCAAAAAGGAGCAAGACAATGACTAATCCAAAAAGAGTTACCGGCGTTATTACTAAAGAGCTTGGCGATGGGCTGGCTATTTATCACCAGCAGCGGGACCAGTCGTATGTCCTGAATGCGACATCGGCCTTGGTGTGGAAGCATTGTGATGGTCAGACTCGTCCCCGTAAGTTAACCAGACTGCTCAAGCAAAAGTTCAACATACCATCAGAGCAAGCCAAACAGTTGATGAAGGCAGCGCTGAATGAACTGAACCAGGTTGATTTACTGGAGACAACTGAACCTCAAGAACAGACCTATTCACGGCGACAGATGATCAGGAGCATGGCGGCAGTAGGACTTTCGCTGACTCTCATTCCTATTGTCTCACCCGGGATGGCTCAAGCACAATCAGAGGAACCCACTACCACCACTACTACTACTACTACAGGGGAGCCAACAACAACAACGACTACTACGACTACAACCACGACCCCAGAGCCTACTACTACGACTACAACCACCACGACCCCAGAGCCTACTACGACCACAACCACCACAACGCCAGAGCCTACTGACCACAAAAAGGACAAAGGTAACAAAAACAAGGACAAAGGCAACAAAAACAAGGACAAAGGCAATAAAAACAACAAGGATAGAGGCAACAAAAACAAGAACAGAGGCAACAAAAACAAGAACAGAGGCCGCTAACCACCGCACCCATTACGCAGGAACCCATGCAACGCACGGTCATTGATCCAAAGCCATATTAACGGATGTCGGCACCATCAACGGCTGGCGCAGTCGCTTAGGATCGGCAAAAAAACAACTTCCGCATGTGTCATAGCGAGAAGGAACGATGCAGTACTCTCCGCGTTCGGAAATGGGGATTGTGCTTCGCTTTGCTCGCAATGACAATAACCACCAAAAACTTAGTTTACGCTGTACTGAAGGGAAAGATTGGATTAATCGGTACTATGTTGTTTAAAGATGAAAATGTCATACTTTATCATCCGGGTAAATGCGGCGGAACGACGATAGAGCATCTCTTTTTGAGAATATTAAAAAACACCAATCTGGCTACAATCTTAAAACAACCCTGTTTTAGCACAAAAAACAATAAACCCTTAACAGCCGACTGTTTAAGCCGGCGAATTAACTTTATGCTTGGTTATATAACCAAAGATTGTGAGGTGGACGGAATTTCACAAATATTTCTCCAACATGCCGACATTCAGGCCAGTATAAAAATACATGGCCGGGATTATATAGACTCGCTATTCAAAGTTACGTTCATTCGCAACCCGTTTCCCCGCATTCTATCGGCATTTTACTACAATATGTGGGACAGAAAGACCACTTTTAGAGACTTTGTCTTACATATATTAACCAGCAAATATCAGTTTAATCAAAATTATACCGTAAATCATTTTGGTGAACTCAACAGATTTACCCATTATGATGGTCAACAGTATGTAAACTTCATTGGCAAATTGGAAAATATCAACGCCGACGTTGAAAAACTTTCAAAACAGCTTAGCCTACCCCTTTATCCGAGCTTCGAGCGAAAACACGCAAAAACGGTTTCTTCGAATATTTACGAACACTATTCGGAAGCCTATGACGATGAAATGGTCGATTTTGTTTACAACCTGTACCAAAAAGATTTTGACCTCTTCGATTACACCTTCAAAAGAGAGCTACCCTTCAACCCAGATGAATACAAGTAACAGATCCAAACCGGCCCGTAATATAGAATTATCCGTACTGAAGATTTACGGTGAAAGAAACAGCGGTACCAATTATTTAACCCGCTTAATACGCCGTAATCTTAAAATCGATCTATTACCGGGGGTGGTCAAAAGAAAACATTTGCCTGTATTCGATCCAGATGATCTTCAAGCTTTAGCTCGCCAGAGAAATTTACCAAAACAAGAAATTATTGCCGATCTCTATTTCCAAGAAACTTTTCCTGACAATCTTGGCTGGAAACACGCCCTGGTAAAATCCGCAGACTGCCTGAAGCAATACGCTATTTGTTCAAACAACTTGTTTTTTCTGACCCTAACCAAAAATCCTTACGCCTGGCTGCTATCACTCTACCGGCGACCCTATCATCATCTTTGGCGGAAAAAGCCAGATTTCGAGACATTTTTAACCTCTCCGTGGCGAACCGTTGGTCGAGAAAATGCGCCGGACGAATTTTCAAGCCCGGTAGAGTTATGGAGTCAAAAGAATGCTTCTTACCTCCAACTGCAACAGCAATTTCCGACCTTGAATCTTCGATATGAGGATGTATTGGCTGATCCAAAGGGCGCTGTAGAAGCCATTCGAAATAGCACTTCTTGTGACTGGAAGCATAACGCTTTTACAAACATCGACCGGTCAACCAAGAACGGGGAGGAGGATTTCACTTTCTATCGAAAGTATTATCTGAAAGAGCAATGGCAAGAGAAGCTTTCACCGCGCTCAATAGAGCTTATCAATGAACGGCTCAATGATGAAATATTGGAAGCGTTTCAGTATGAGAAGTTAACCTGAGTAATGCGTCGCTTATGATTATTTCCCACAAGCACAAATTCATTTTTATCAAGACCGCAAAAACTGCCGGAACAAGCATTGAAATAGTCCTATCCAAATTCTGTGGCGACGAAGACATTATCACGCCGATTACCCCGGCAGATGAGCGAATTCGGAGCCGCCTGGGTTACCGGGGGCCTCAAAATTATCTACCCCTAATCGCAGATGATGGCTCTGGAGATGCGGTCAATGCACCGGGATCGAGACAAAAAAAGTGCCGGTTTATAAATCATAGTGGCGCTAAAAAAATTATAAGGTGCATGGGAGAAGGTGTATGGCATAGCTACTACAAGTTTTGTTTCGAACGAAATCCGTGGGATCGGTTTATCAGTTTATATTATTGGCGCTGCCGGACGGAGCCGCGTCCAACCATTTCGACGTTTCTGGACACGGACGTTCCGTTGAATCTCAAAAGAAGCGGGATAAACTTGTATACCATCGCTGACGAAATTGCCGTAGACCGCGTCTGCCTGTATGAAAATCTAACGAAGGAATTGGAAAACATTCAGCAGCGATTGGGTCTGCCGGAAAAACTGGAACTGCCTCGGACTAAAGCAGCCTTTAGAACAGACAGACGCAGTTATCGTGAGATCCTCAATGAAGAACAGGCTGGCAAAATTGGAGCGTTATTCAGTCAAGAAATTGACCTCTTTAATTATGAATTTTAATTGTCCCCTATTAAATAGCTCATCTGGCGCTACCCTATGCTGTCTGTAATTGTTCCCTATCGTAATGAAGAGATGTTAGGGTTTACGGTGCAACGGCTGCATGAAACCATCTCCGTACCGTATGAAATCATCACCATTGATGATGGTTCCGACTCACGGGTTGACGTTCCCTCTGGTGTAAAAAATATCCGTTTCAATCACGCCATCGGAGCCCAATTAGCCCGGCATGTCGGCATCGAAACAGCCCGGTACGACACCGTTCTGGTCATCGATGCGCATATGAATTTTTGGGATGATGACTGGTCAAAACGATTGGTCGATTACAATGTTGAGCATCCCACCCACGTCGGCTGTGTCCTGACGCTTGGTTTACAGCGCGATCGGATGGAAATGGAGCAAGCTCGCGGCCCGTACGCCGGAGCCCATATTCTCCTTAAAGAAATCAGTGACAAACCTAACCAACACTACGTTATTGCCAGGCGCGTTTTGGTTGATAAGTGGAACAAAAGTCGCACGCCGGGCGAAGTTGGCTGCGTTTTGGGAGGAGCTTACTTTATGAGCCGCGAGTGGTACCTGGAAACTTTACAGGCACCCTGGGCCGAACTACGCGGCTGGGGCATTTTGGAAGCCAATATTTCTATTCCCAACTACTTATTAGGCGGAAAGAATGTTTGCTTTGACATCGAAATTGGGCATATGTTTCGCCAGGCCCCCCCTTTCCACACCAATATCCACAATTTGCTTTTCAACGAACTCTATCTGGTTCATGTGGTTGTTCCTGACCCAAAAGAACGAGACGACCTCATTGCTCAATTAGCCCTGCCGGATGATCAAGTGACGCAAAAGGCTTGGTCGATGCTCAACCAATCAATTCATAGCTGGTATCGCCATTATCTTGTTGAAAAGGGAGTACGCACTTGGGCAGACTACAAAGCTGAATGGATGGATCCAAGTCGAGAATATTGATCAGACGGTTTTCAAGTATTGATGAACAAAGCTGACGGCGGTTGAACCTTGGCCCACGGCTGACGCCACACGCCTGATCGCGCCTTCCCTGACGTCGCCGACCGCAAAGATACCCGGTACGCTCGTTTCCAGCAGGAAAGGATCGCGTTTGAGCCGCCAATTTTTGGACCGGCAGCCATTACGAATTAAATCCGCCCCCGTTAAGATAAAGCCGGCCGAGTTACATTCCACCACGCCGACGACCAGTTCTGAATGAGGCTTAGCGCCAATAAAAATAAAAAGGGCCGCGGCGGGAACGGTGTACGTTTGACCGGTATCGTTGTTCTGAAGCACTATCGCTTTAAGCCGGTCTGTGCCCTGCACTTCAACGACAGATGTCCGCACACAGACTTCGATGTTTTGCGTATCGCTAATCTGGTCGACCAGATATTGCGACATGCCCGTTTTCAAGTCGTTGCCGCGAATAAGCATGGTCACCTGGCTGGCGTATCGGGAGAAAAACATGGCTCCCTGACCGGCCGAGTTGGCCCCACCCACAACAAACATGGGGTTGTCTTTGTAATAGGCAGCTTCGGTCAAGGCTGCGCCGTAATAAACCCCGGCTCCGGTGACGGCCTCGATGCCCGGCACATCCAGGGTGCGCAATGAGGCCCCGGTAGCGATGATGAGGGCATGACAGCTCAGTTCCGTGCCGTCGGCCAGCGTTACAAAACGGTAGGGACCTTCAACGCGTATCCGGGTAACCGCCTGGGCGGTTAGGATCTCGGCCCCCAGGCGGGTGGCCTGGGTGGTGGCCCGTCGCGCCAGATCGGCACCGCTCACTCCCTTCGGAAAACCCAGGTAATTCTCAATCAGCGAGCTGGTACCGGCCTGACCACCGGTTGTTTCTTTATCGATCAGCAGTGTACGCAATCCCTCGGAAGAGCCGTAGACGGCCGCGGCCAATCCGGCCGGACCGGCTCCCACAATAATGAGATCGTAAAACGGCTGCGTGGCTTGCGTGCGTAATCCGGCTTTGGCCGCCAAAGTGGTAATATCGGGGTCGATTAAGTGACTGCCATCGGGGAAAAAAATGACCGGTAAACGGTGCTGTCCCTGGTTGATGGCATCCACCAGCGTTTTGGCTTCGGCATCCTGTTCAATATCCAACCACTGGTAGGGTATCTGACAGCGGGCCAGGAAATCCTTCACGGTGTGCGAGCGAGCCGACCACAAGGTGCCAGCGACTCGAATCCCGTCGAAGGGTATCTGGGCCGTCGCCTGCCAATCACTCAGCAAGTCATCCAAAATGGGATACAGATTTTGCTCAGGGGGATGCCACGGTTTCATCAGGTAGTAATCCAGACCAATCGAGTTGATGCTGGTAATGGCTGCTTCCGTGTCGGCATAGGCCGTGAGGAGGGCCTTACGCGCTTGGGGGTAGAGCTTACTCGCCTCGGCCAGAAATTCGGTCCCGCTCATGTTGGGCATCCGCTGATCGACCAAAAAGAGGCTAATGAGTGCATTGCGAGCCTTGAGTTGGTGAACCGCCTCCAGGGCCGAAAGCCCGGAATTGGCTTTGATGATACGATAGTCACTGCGATAATGCTGCCGCAGATCCCGCTCGATGGCATTAAGAACATCCGGTTCGTCGTCCACTATCATGAGGATCGGTTTTGCCATGTCAATACTCTCCTATTGTGTCTTGGCAGTTTCTAGCGTAAGGGGTAAACAGGTGCTGCCCGGCTGCGAGCGGACTTCGATCGAGGCGTCATTATACTAATGCAGGCTGGCTTCGACAAGGTTGAGCCTTGCCCATCAATCCGAATAAAGCGCTTTGGTTTTTTGTACAAAGGACCTATAATAGGTTCACAATTTTGAAAACGTATTTCCAAGAAAATATAGGATCAACAGGGTTTCGTGGGGTTGACACCATAAAACGTAAAACGTGATGCGTAAAAAAGAATTACGCTTTTCGTTTTACGATCTTGTCAACCCCCTGAGTTTCAGATTGGAACCACTTGAGGAAACGGACCATGATAGGTCAAAGCGGTCATATACTGGTGATTGACGATTACGAAATTAATCGTCGCAAGCTGGCGATAGGGTTGAAGAAACAAGGCTACAGGGTTAGCTTAGCTGAAAACGGGCGGCAAGCCCTGGACATGCTTCGGGCTGAAACCTTTGATGCAGTACTCCTCGATATCATCATGCCCGAGATGGATGGTTACGAGGTCTTGTCCAAAGTTAAGTGCGACAAGTCTCTCCGTGATATTCCGGTTATCGTAATTTCAGCACTCGATGACATGGAAAGCATGGTTAAATGCATTGAGATGGGGGCCGAGGATTATTTGTCGAAACCGGTCGAGCCTGTGTTACTCAAAGCCCGCTTGGCGGCCAGCTTGCGAAAGAAGAAGCTACGTGATCTGGAAGTAGCTTACCTGCAACAAGAAGTTATGCTGCGCCAGAACGAAAAGTTGGCCACCTTGGGCCGACTCAGCGCCGGCCTGGCCCACGAATTAAACAACCCGGCCGCGGCTACCCAACGCGGTACGGAACAGCTTCGATCGGCGTTTTTCCGGTTGCGGCAAGCCCTCTTTAGCATTAGTGATCTGAAACTCTCAAACCTCCAGTTGGCCTCACTGTTGGAACTAAAACTATTTGCCCAGGAGTATGCTAAACAACCGCATGATCTGGACGCGCTTGACCGCAGCGACCTTGAGGATGAGATCGAAACTTGGCTGGATGATCTGGACATTGATAATGCCTGGGAGAGTGTGCCAACCTTGGTTAGCCTTGGCTATGGGAGCGACAGGCTGGATGAGTTAAGCAATACCTTTACCATCGACCAACTTCCCTCGGTTCTTTCTTCAGTCAGCAGCACGTATACCATTTGTAGCCTTCTGGAGGAGATGAGTCAGGGTGCTGAACGTATTGTCGAGATTGTCAACGCGCTAAAATCGTACTCTTTCCTCGATCAAGCGCCGATACAATCGATCGACGTGCGCCAGGGGTTGGACAGCACCCTGGTCATGTTTCGCAGCAGGCTGAAAGCCGGCGTTGTTGTCCACCGTGACTATGCCGAAGATTTGCCCCTTATTCAGGCCCACGGCAGCGAACTGAACCAGGTTTGGACCAACATGATCGATAACGCCATCGATGCGATGGACGGTCGAGGCGAGATCACCTTGCGCACCCGCCAAGAAGACTCGTGGGTCGTCGTAGAAATCGAAGATATAGGTCCCGGCATTCCTGAAGATCTCCAACTCAAAATCTTCGATCCCTTTTTTACCACAAAACCGCTTGGTGAAGGAACCGGCCTGGGGTTGAATATTAGTCACAACATCATCGTCCACAAACACAAGGGCAAAATAACAATTTTGTCTCAGCCGGGGAAAACCTGCTTCCAAATCAAACTTCCGATCAACCTACGCGAGTGAGGAACGATAACTGCGCCTTGACTGAGGGATCGCCCCCTATTTCTGCCGGCCGGCGAAACGGTTCTTAATTTCAACGCATCAAGGTGGAAACCTAAGCACCACATACCGTTATTTTTATCCGCCGTTCTCCGATTCGGAGTTCAACCCTTTTTCAGGTAAAATCGAGATAAGCCTCCCTATTGGAAGAGCCTTATTTGTAGCAGGCTTCTCTGTCTCGGCTACCCCTCTCGCAGTTCAGAAAATACAAGCATCAAATCACGTAGTTAAAAGCAAAAGGAGAGTTGTTTCAATGGCGAAAGAACAGGCATCATTGTACGAACGGTTAGGTGGAATTTATGCAGTTGCTGCGGTGATCGATGACTTTATTGACCGGATTATGGCCGATCCGATACTCAACGCCAACCCGCATATTAAAGAGGCACATGAACGCATCACCCCAGCCGGGTTCAAATATCTGGTAACAGAGTTTTCCTGCATGGCGATGGGCGGACCGCAGCAATATACGGGGCGCTCGATGCCTGAATCCCACGAACATCTAGAGATGACCAACCGCGAATGGGACGCTTTTATGCATGCCTTAGATCAATCGTTGTATACGTTTGATGTACCCGAGGCTGAACAAAACGAGATCGTAACGCTGATGGAGAGTCTTAAGCCGGATATGGGGCTGATTGACTAACCTAACGATTCTAAGGAGTTGAATTCTTTTAAATTTGGAAGATAAGCGTTTCAGAACAGGGCGAAGCCGTGGCAACTATTCCAACAGTTAGGCTTTCACAACCGGCGAGAGGGCGCCCTGTACAGTAGGAGAGTCGATTATGATATGACTTCGTAGTGTTTATCAACCGCTGCTAACGAGAAGGGGGGGCGTCTAATACCTGACGCAGTTTACGTGTTAGATCGCTAAATTGAAATGGCTTTTGTAAAAACGCCACACCGGGATTTAATACGCCATGATGGACAATTTCTTCGTCACTATACCCCGACATATATACAACCTTTAAATGCGGCTTATTTTGACTTATTTTATCAGCCAATCCTTTGCCGCTCATACCGCCCGGCATAACCACATCGGTTAACAACAGATCGATGGTCTCACTGTATTGGGCGACCAACTGCAACGCTTCCCAACCATCTTGCGCTTCTAGTACCCTGTAGCCCTGTATTTGCAAAAGACGCGAAATAAGATCGCGCACCCCGTCATCATCCTCAGCCAATAAAATCGTTTCGCTACCGGTTAACATTTCTAGTGCCTGAGAAGGTTCTAATTGATACGGATCGGAAAGCGCAGCACTGGGCAGACAAATTACGGCAGAACGCATTGAAGCCTATTGTATACAATTTAGGCAATTTGATCAAAGGCGCAGTATCATGCCACGGCTTACGGGGAGAATAAAATGTCCTCTCGTTAAACGATGAAAAGATAGTCGGTTGTTAATTGGCTGTGAAACAAATAAACCTATGGAGAACTGCTTTTATGGAACTAAATGAACAACTTCCGCTCCGGAGGCTTTGACCAAATTTTGGGGCGTGATAACAATTTCATAACCCCACTGCCCTGTACCAACACCCAGCACATCTTCGGCTAACAACGAGATGTCGATAAAGGTTCGAAACCCGGCCGGCTGCCAATGAAAAGGCGGGATTGAACCAACCTGGTAACCGGTGAGTTCTTTAACCGCTTCAGGAGTTGCCATCTTGATGTTCCGTGAACCAATGGCTTTTTTCAGCAGCCCTGATTTAGCCGACTGATCGCCGCCGACCATAACCAAGACGTGTTCGCCCTCGCCGGTGGTAAAGATCAACGTTTTGATCATCTGCCTCTCTCGAAAACCAAGCGCCTTTGCAACACTGGCCGCGCCTTTCTCGGTTGACTCAGGAAATTCGAGTTTTTGGTATTCGATCTGCTTTTCATCAAGATAGTGGTGAGAGGCAAGATGCATAAATTTACAACGCTCGTTTGAAATTAATTGTGTTTACCATTGCTAAACATCGCCGTTAAAACAATTTGAAATACCATCGTAGCGATAGCGTGGTATTCCGGGCGAATAGGGGGAAAATTGGGATCATCCGCACGAGGGCGCATCGCATCGGTTATAAAACGCAGTAATTCCGGTTCGGGATGCTCTTCAATCATCTGAAGGGCCGCGCCCGCGACTTTACCCGATCCTTCTTTGATAAGCCTTACAAAATTATACTCATAATCGTCGATGACCGAAAAAATATCGCTCCATGTCACGGTAGGCGTAGGACGAGTGCTTTGTGACAAGATTTTCCAGACGACAATACAGATATAAAAGATATAGTCGCGTTCACTCTCGCTAAATTCAATAGTTTCTTCAAGATCAAAAGGGAGGTCATCTAATCGAAATAAATATTCTACAAGTGCCGGTTGCTCTTTCATCATTTGATCGGTAATGTAACTGGTATCATCCGGTGGCGTGGTTGCCACTGCGTGCATCATATCAGAGACGTCTTTGGGGGTGATATACGAGATCATGTTCAACTCCTGTTGAGAAAGTTTATTGAAATTCGCGTTGTTAGCGTAGTATCTATTTATGGTAGCTCTGCCCTAAATCGTGGTAGCGTTAGAACCCAGATTTTTCTTGAACATGAGACCGGCAAAGACTTATATGGGAGCTAAATTGGGCAACATACTTACAATTTAGGCAAAAACCTGGGTTCTTTACCTCTCTCCACGGTTTAATGTTGAGCTACCCTATTTATTCTATGAAGTTGTTTTAGGACATATACGCCTAAAGAGCGTGGGAAATATCGTTTGGCAATGCCTAGTTATAATTATTCGGTCGCAGCATTGCTGTCAGAATAATTTGAAACAAGAGGTTGACGATGGAGTGATACTCTTGGCGTATGGGGGGAAAGTTAGGATCGTCCGGACGGGGCCGCATCGCATCGGTAATGAAACGCAGTAATTCCGGTTCGGGGTGCTGTTCAATAAATTGAATAGCTGCTCCGGTTGCTGCTCCCGGACCTTGTTTAACCATCTCAGCAAATTGATTTTCAAACTCAGCAATGACAGAATAGAGGCCGCTCCACGTCACTGTGGGCGTAGGGCGCGCACTTTCTGAAAGGGCTTTCCAGACAACGATGCAAATATAAAAGATATAATCGCGCTCAGAGTCACTAAATTGAATTGTTTCTTCAAGATCAAAAGGTAGGTCATCCAGCCGATACAAATACTCTACAAGAACAGGCTGTTCCTCCATCATCTGGTCGGTAACGTAACTGGCATCATCCGGTGGTGTGCTCGCTACTTCATCCATAGTATTTGCAACGTGTTTTTGAGTAATATACGAGATCATGTTCAGCTCCTGTTAGAAAGTTTTTTTGAGATTCAAGTAGATTAAGATAATGGAAGATATTAAGTTGTTTTAAAGTCTGTATTTTATCAATTATAAAGGGGGTTTTGAAAAAATAAAAGGTTGATTTGACTTTTGCGCCTATAACGAAGCTGTGGCGATGAAATGAAACCAGCGATCCGGAATATAGTAATTACGTCAATAATCGCCGGCTGAAGAGGAAAGGAGCACGATCGTGATTAGACCTTATACGCCACGCAAGAGGACATCACGATCGTGCCCAGGTTATAGAAAATGAGCGGATCATAACGCTATTGAGCAATCCAGCCACCGTACAGATGAGCACTATAGAAATGCGTAATTTTTGTAAAGCCGGCTTCTTGTAATAGCGCTTGGGTTCGTGCTTCGGTAATCGGAAAAAGGCTTTTTAGACCGTTCTCCAACAAAGCCGGGATCACCTCTGGGGCCATGCCCATCACTTTCAAGTAGGGCTTCCAGGCAGCCAGGGTTTGGGCAAACTCGATCGAGGAAGGATCGCCATGCGTATCCACCAATGCCAGTTTAGCCCCCGGTTTAAGGCGTTTAGCAATACTTTGCAACAGAGCCAACTTCGAACCGTCATCGGGTAAAAACTGCATTACCAAAATAAGGGTAGCCGCATCAAAAGGGGCATCGAGAGGGAGCGCATCAACATAGCCCTGAACCAGCGTGACCCGCTCCGCCAGCCCGTGATTTTGAACATTATGCCGAGCAATCCCGATCATCTGTTCCGACGGATCGACGCCGGTCATCGACCAGGCGGGCTGATGGGTGCCAAAAGTGACCAGTTCCATCCCTGTTCCGGCCCCTACAACCAACACATTGGCTTTATCCCCCACACCCGCAGCGAGATAGCCCATAATCATCGGAAAAAGCTGTTCGTATCCAAATATTGCTTGCCGGGCAACGGTTTCATACCGTTTCCCGTATTCGATGTCATCAAAATTAAAATTCTTGTCAGCCATGAGACCCTCCTTTTTCGGTAAGCGTTCAGCAATCAGCTTTTTGCCTATTATGGCTACTTGTGGTTCAAAATCCTATCATAACCTAAAAGTGCCTTTTTGATAAAGCTGACGGCTGAAAGCTAATATCTAACCGCTCGTATTTTAGTTTTGTATTGCTTTCGCCGGTTGTTGATTGGCTTCGTATCCCGACATCTGTGCGGATGGTTTACCTTTAAGAAACAACACACGCCACACAATGCGCGGATGAAACAAGGTGATCGGCGGCTTCATCAGATGCATCACGTTGAAGAAAGCAGTGAAAACAACCGGATCGCGATTGATAGTTTGAGCCAGTTTACCCATATAGTTGGCGATAAATCCCGGTATTTTGGGTGGAGTTCCTTCCGTTTGCGGGAAAAGAAAATCCTCGCTAACGGTCATCTGCCAGGGAGTACTCACGACTTTAGCCATTTGCTTAAAGTAAGGCTTCCAAAAGTTATTGGATAACGACCGTTTTGACAGCAACTTATCCAACGCCTCAGCCTGCATGGCGGCCGAGGTCATTCCCTGCCCGTAAACTGGATTTAGCGCACAAATGGCATCGCCCAACACCAGGTAACCGGCCGGAAAGCGGGACAACTTTTCATAGTGATGCCAGCGCGTTTTAGGCAGGTTGTAGACCGTAATGTTGCTCAAAGGTTCCAGGCCGGCCATTGTTTCGGCAATATCCTGCGTCAACAGCGCTCGGGCATGGGCATTGAAACCCGCTTCATCAGCAGGAGGGACGTCATCACCCCGCCCGTGCAGCGTCACGACTAACCGATCATCCTCCAGCGGCTGCACCGCTCCCTGCCGGGCCTGATGCGGCGGCTGCCCACTGGTCACAATCAGCGTGCGGAACGATTTGGGTCGACGAAAAAGGCGCGAGGCGTAGCGAATCTTGACGCCAACGGTCTCGACTTCCGGAGCAGTGTACCCCAACTCAGCCAACCAGGCCGAACTTTTCGAGCCACGACCGGTAGCATCGATCACCAAATCGACCTTCTGTTTTTGCTCCGACCCTCCCGCGAACTTAACGCCCGTGATGCGTGTACCGTCGGGCGTACTGTCCAAACCGGCTACTTTGGTGCCGGCGTTGATCTGAACATTAGGCAGGTCGGCCACGCGACGCCGAATGGTTTCTTCTAAAAATGGCCTACTAACCATCACGCTTTTTAACCCGGTTGGAACTTGCGGCCGGTAGCCGCCGTCGCTAAACCAGCGAAAATCCAGCGCCAGATCATCGCTCACAATGGCCCCGCCGGCTGCCAACTCGGCGGTGAGACCAGGCAAATATCGCTCCAAAATGTGCAGGCCACGGGCCAACACAATATGCAGTTGGTGTCCCTGTGGCACGCCTTTACGGGGTGCGTTCTTTGTATTCAGGGGGTCTTTTTCGATGATGGTTACACGCTCGAAATGATTGCTCAAGACGCACGCGGTTAACAAACCGGCTATGCTGCCGCCCAAAACAAGGGCGTGTTGTTTTTTTCGATTACTCATTGTATCACCTCCCGGCCTTAAGGCCGAACTTTATAAGAGCTATAGAAGTTACGCAGTTCAGATTGGTTCAGTCTCCAACTAAGCTTTCAACCGGAGTTCAACCGTTTTACAACTTGA
>JAGRBZ010001237.1 GCA_020433805.1 Anaerolineae bacterium | reverse complement strand
TGTGGATTGCCGCCATCGCCAGCCTGTTCCTGCCGCTGGTCATCAAACGATTTAGCGCCGCCTCAACCATCGCCGATGAAATGGAAGAGGTGGAACTGGTCGAGGTCGATTGACGTTGTGGTACAACCCGACCTGTCGGCCCACGCCATACCTGGAGCGACAAAGCTTGCTTTGATCAACTTACCATGACAAAGCAAGCTTTGTCGCTCCGAGAGCTTTGTCGCTCCGATTTCTTTTCCCCCGGCGCATCAACCCTCTCATCGACCGGTCGATCAAACCGCCCGTCACCTCCGACCGTATGATCGCGCTCTCGATCAGACCGTCCGTCGCCTCCGACCACTCGAATCACTGTGATTCCGTCGTCCCGTCACCGCCGTCCGTTCGATTCACCATGATTCCGTTGTTCCGCCACCACCGGCTATTCGATTCATTATGATTCCGTCGTCCCGCCACCACCGGCCGTTCGATTCACCGTGATTCCGTTATCCCGCTACCACCGACCGTTCG
>JAGRBZ010001236.1 GCA_020433805.1 Anaerolineae bacterium | reverse complement strand
ATGCGTAGTATGTAACGCATAGGGCGAAAATGATACGGATTACGCACTACGCACTACAGGTAACCGAGGGAGTTATTTGTTTACAATCCCTAACTTCCTAAATTCATAACAACGTTTACTAAAAACATCCGCATCCAACCCTTTCGGTAAACGGAGTGTAAACGGTCTCTATGTATAATGGAACATGTGCTTATACAGTATTAACGGGGAAACTTTGAACGAGGAGGAATATCGCCCAATAAGATATATTTACGTCACGTGTGTGCAGTAATGATAATGATAGAGTGGAATTCGGTCAAATTCCACAAAAGAATTACCAGGACCAAAGCAGTAGGACAAGTCGCTTGTAAATCAACAAATTAATCGGGGAATCACAAAGCTAGCTTTGTGACTCCGGCACGTACCCGATTAATTTCTAAAAATGCAACTGACTTGTCTACATACACTATTCGTATGGAAGCGAAGTAACGCTTCTTAATGACATCAAAGGAGATAAGTATGGCCGCG
>JAGRBZ010001235.1 GCA_020433805.1 Anaerolineae bacterium | reverse complement strand
TGCCGGTCGTTGGCGAGTGGTTTGCCCTGCCGCTGGTTAAATTGGCCGGTTCGCAGCACGTTGGCGACGAACCGTTTAATGAAATCTTCCATCCCATCGCCGAACGACTGTTAGAACATTGCGACGCCGTTTTGCGCGTCGGCGGGCCGTCGCAAGGCGCAGATTTAATGATCCGTGTAGCACAAGAGCTGGGATTACAGATTTTTCACAGTGCAGATGAGATTCCGGCGATTAGGGCATTGGCATAGGTAATTTAGAAGAAAGCATGCGGGAATGACAAGCCTGAAAGTTTCGTTTTCATTCAGGTAATTCAATCTCCAGTCTCTAATTACCAGTTACCAATTACAAATTATCCGACAGAATTACGAGGCAACGATGAAAATATATTCGGCGCGAACGGAAGCAGAGACGGCGGCGGCGGCAAAATTGATGATAGGCCTGGTCGAATCGAACAAAGAACGCTACCCTCAGCAATTAGAGATGCTGGAAACCTACTATCGTGACGCCA
>JAGRBZ010001234.1 GCA_020433805.1 Anaerolineae bacterium | reverse complement strand
CGGCGGCTCTACCGGCGCGATCAATTCGTTGAACAGTCTACGCACGGTGGGCCGTTCGCTGCGGGCCTGGGTCATCCCGGAGCAGGTTTCGATTCCCCGCGCCTGGCAAGCCTTCGACGCCTCAGGCCAGCTAAACGACGCCAATTTAGAAGAACGCCTGCTCGAAGTCGGCCAACAGGTCACCCGCTTTGCCTATCTCCACACCTCAGACCACGCGGCGGAGTTTCTCAACAAGTGGGAAGAAGCCCAGAAGAATCCGGGCGGCGAGTAGGGAATGAATGGAGAATTGAGAATGAAGAATGAAGAAAGGGGAGGGTGATGCGATGACATCCAAGTTCATCGACTTGAGTCAAACATTTGAGGATGGGATGCCGGGCTTTAAGCTCAAGAACGAGGACGGCTCGTTTACGCAGTATACGGCTCACATCTATCCGTTTATCACGCACGAACAGTCAAAGCCCAAGTACGAAGGGCTGGCCGAGTTTGAGATCACCGAGATGCGCTTCCAG
>JAGRBZ010001233.1 GCA_020433805.1 Anaerolineae bacterium | reverse complement strand
GTAATTGTTAATTGGTAATTGGTAATTGGGGGTGGGAGATTGGAGACTGGAGACTGGGGATTGGAGACTGGAGACTGGGGATTGGGGATTGGAGACTGGAGACTGGGGATTGGAGACTGGGGACTGGGGATTGGGGATTGGAGACTGGAGATTGGGGGCTGAAGATTGTTCTCTTTCCATGTCATTTCGACGAGCTTGCGAGGAGAAATCCCCTTCATCTTCGGGTGGAAAAGCAGTGTCGGAATCAAAGGGATTTTCTTCTGGTGGTGATGCCGTTACATTTGTAGTGGGGTTTTGCCGCCCTAACCCCCCAGAGGGGGGGATTTGTCTTCCCTCTCCCCCCTTTGGGGGGCCGGGGGGGCTGCTCACCCTGACATTAGATATTCGGTCTGGTATATCGGCAGCAGAAGATGCAGGCTCGCCAGCAAGCCCCTTCGCCTTCGCCTTAGCCTTAGCCTCTGTTCCATCTGTTCCTTTTCTCTGCTCATAACGCAACAAAAAAAAAAAAT
>JAGRBZ010001232.1 GCA_020433805.1 Anaerolineae bacterium | reverse complement strand
CTTTAAGCTGCGGATTCCTTTGAAGGTCGATGTGGAGGTTGGCAAAAACTGGCTGGAGATGAACCCGGCAGATTAGCCAGCGTTTTTTTGAGCGTAGGTACTGTAAATTTGAATCGCTTGCTCTAAATTATCGACGGATTGCCATTCATAGGCTTCGTAACTCTCAAGAAGCTCCCGCTCTTCGGCATTTAGCTCGTTTTTGCTCATACTATTCTCCTTGAGGATGTCAGGACCCTCTGTATTTCAAGTTTTGTTGACATTTGCCTAGATCTTATCAGGGCATGTCATTTCGAGCGACGTAGGAGCGAGAAATCCCTACCAACGTCCACTTGTCACCGAAGTTCAGGGGGATTTCTCCTCCCTAGCTCGTCGAATTGACACGGGAAGCTGAAACAGGCCGAGGATTGTCATTTCGAGCGACGCAGGAGCGAGAAATCCCTACCAAGATCGGATGGGCACCGAATAGGGAAAGGGTGTAGATCCCGGAGGTCGTCGAATCAATAAAAAAA
>JAGRBZ010001231.1 GCA_020433805.1 Anaerolineae bacterium | reverse complement strand
AGGTTCTTAGGGGGGAACCGAGAGAACTTATAGAGAAATAATTTGATACTTTGTAATCTAAGTTTTGGAGCGTTTTAACACAGAGGCACGGAGGCACAGAGTTACAGAGATTAAAAACAATTTAGCGGCTCTTTGGGGGAGCTCGTATTGGACAGAGCCAACATAGACCATCCTCATTCATAATTCATAATTCATAATTCATAATTCATAATTCATACTTCCTCATTCTTAATTCCCCTCGCTTTTTTGGGCAAACGGCCGCTCTTTTGTAAACTTAGGGGATATGAAGAAGTGGATACAATTAATCATTATTTTGTTGTTGCTTTTACCAACCGCCGTATTTGCCCAAGGTGAAGAAGAAACGCCGACACCGACCCCTTCACCTACGGCCGATTGGCGGTTTGGTATTATTGAGACCTATGATTCCCCTGTGGCTGCTACCGAAGCGCGGGCGGCGTGGACCCGCGTGCGTTTTCAGTGGGCGGATGTACAAGCGGCCGGAGCCGATAG
>JAGRBZ010001230.1 GCA_020433805.1 Anaerolineae bacterium | reverse complement strand
CGCCGCCGAACTGGGCATGGACCCGGTGGAATTCCGCCTCAAAAACGCCATGCGCGTCGGCACCATGACCGCCACCGGTCAGACCCTGCGCGAGAGTGTCGGGTTGGTGGAGTGTCTGGAGCGGGTGCAGACGTCAATTGAAAAATGGAGATTGGAGATTGGAGATTGGGAGATTGGTGGAGATTCCGAGTCCGGTGCAGCGGCCGATAATCTCCCAATCTCTCAATCTCCCAATCTCTGGACTTTCGTCCAAGTCGGCCGCAAACGCTACGCCTGGGGTCTGGCCGCGGGCTACAAAAACACGGGCCTGGGCGGCGGTGCGCCGGACAAGGCCGAAGCGGAGGTGGAGGTCTTTGCCAACGGCACGGCCGAGATCCGCACCAGCAGTGCGGAGATGGGGCAGAACCTCATCGGCGTGCTGGCGGCGTGCACGGCCGAGGAGTTGGGGCTGCCCTTCGACCAGGTCAAGGTGCTGGTCATGGACACGGACAAGACGCCCGACGGCGGTCCC
>JAGRBZ010001229.1 GCA_020433805.1 Anaerolineae bacterium | reverse complement strand
CTTTCGCGGTGTTGCGGCCAGCCTCAACCCTGGCCGAGATAGGATGCGGTGATGTCGGGATCGTTCTGCAGGTCGGCGCTTCTCCCGGATTTCACGAGGACGCCCTGTTCGATGACGTAGGTGCGATCCGAGGCCGAGAGCGCCAGGTGCGCGTTCTGCTCGACCAGAAGGATGGTCAGGCCCTGTTTCTTCAGTTCCGCCAGAGCCGAGAAAACCTGGGCGATGATCACGGGGGCCAGGCCGAGGCTGGGTTCGTCGAGCAGCAGCAGCCTTGGTGCGCCCATCAGGCCGCGGGCGATGGCCAGCATCTGCTGCTGCCCGCCGGAGAGCGACCCGGCGAGCTGTTCGCGCCGTTCCGCGAGGATGGGAAACAGCGCGAAAATGTCGTCGAGACCATGGGTCGGCGTGCGCCCGTGCATGGCGGTTTCGCCGATCAGCAGGTTTTCCAGAACCGACATCTCCGAGAAGACATGGCGGCCCTCGGGCACCTGCAGGATGCCGGCTTGTGTTAC
>JAGRBZ010001228.1 GCA_020433805.1 Anaerolineae bacterium | reverse complement strand
CTTCTTCATCAACAGGTGCTGCTGCTATTGGAGCCGCAGATTGCGTTTCTTCTAATAAGAGAGGAGATTCCTCAATATCGGCGTCTTCTTGAACTTCGCGCAGCCAATCGGGGAGATCATCTTCAAAAATATCGGGATCGCTTTCAGAGTCGACAGGATCCGGCTCACTAACCATCGAGGCTGATGCTCGCGTAGGTGCTTCCGCTTGAACTTCACGCAGCCAATCGGGCAAATCTTCTTCATCATCGCTAACCTCTGAAGGTGATGCTGTCAGAGATGTATCAAGCTCAAGAGGAACATTTTCCGGTTCATCCGTATCACTCAACCAGTCCGGCAATCCCTGACCTACAGCGGCGGAATTGCTCGGCGCAATGTCAAATATCGGCGATTCTTCCTCATCACTGGAGAGTTCTTTTAGCCAATCAGGTAAATCTTCTTCAACCACCATTTGGTCATCTTCGCCTGAGGTGGTCGGAAGGACGCTCGTATCATCATCTTCTTCTACATCATCGTC
>JAGRBZ010000122.1 GCA_020433805.1 Anaerolineae bacterium | reverse complement strand
TGAAGACGCGGATTTAATCGTGGTCAATAAACCCGCCGGCTTGGTCGTTCACCCGGCTCAGGGTCACCACAGCGGCACACTCGTCAATGCCTTGCTGGCACGCTATCCTGAACTTATCGAGATCGCAGCGCACAACACCGGCTCGGCCAAGCGGCCCGGTATTGTTCACCGTCTCGATCAGGATACCTCCGGTTTGATCGTTGTCGCCCGTACTTTGGAGGCGCTGCAACACCTCCAAAAACAGTTCAAAGCCCGAACCGTTGAAAAAATCTACCTGGCTTTAGTTCACGGCCACCCCGAAACGCCCGAAGGCGTCATCGACGTGCCGCTGGGCCGCGACCCGCGCCATCGTCAAAAGTTCGCGCCCCGCAGCGATGGCAAATCGGCTCGAACCCGCTTTCGCGTGCTTGAGTCGTTTGATGAATACAGTTTGTTGGAAATTGGTCTGGAAACGGGCCGCACCCATCAAATTCGTGTCCATTTGGCCTGGCTCGGCTGCCCGGTGGTGGGCGATACGGTTTATGGCCGTCGGCGCAATCGACTGGGATTAAAGCGCCACTTTCTGCACGCCTGGCGGCTATGCTTCCAGCATCCGCGCACCGACGAACCGCTTCAGTTTGAGGCTGCGTTGGATGAGGAATTGCAGGGGATTTTAGCGAACTTATAGAATAAACTTCGAAGAATTCTTGTTTTATAACCTGCTGATTGACCGTGATTTATTGCGTTGCAGAATAAACTTGTACTTCTTCTTCCAAGCGCCCCGCTAATCGATCTTTTTCTACCTCTAAATCGTACCGACTTTGCAAATTCATCCAAAATCGTTCGGATAAACCGAAGTAGCGTGATAGCCGTAAGGCCGTATCGGCACTAATATTCCTTTTGCCATGAACTATCTCATTGATGCGGCGGGGTGATACATGAATATCTTTTGCCACACGATACTGACTTAGCCCCATAGGCTTCATAAATTCTTCAAGCAATATTTCGCCGGGATGTATAGGCGGTAATTTTTGTTCATTTGTCATTTTGTTTTGTTTCCATCAGTTTGTAACAATCTTTATGATTGATACTTGTCTTTTCTATTCATCAACCACGTTATCCACGTATCGATTCCCTTCCCGGTGCGCCCCGACACCACAAACAGCGGTGCAGTGGGATTAACGGCCTTCAACCCTCGCTCGAAAAACTCCAGATCGAAATCGAACACTTCTAAAATATCAGCTTTGGTCAGGATGACGACATCGGCTGTGGCGAAGATGCCGGGGTATTTATAGGGTTTATCGTGACCCTCAGCGGTGCTGGACACGACGACCGACAGCGCCGTACCGAGATTGAAGTTGGAAGGGCAAACCAGATTGCCCACATTTTCGACAAAGAGCAGGTCGATGTCGGTTAGCGCGAAATGAGGCAGCGAGTCGCGAATCATCGGCGCGTCGAGGTGACAGCCGCCGCCAGTATTGATCTGGATGACCGGCACGCCCCGCTGCGAAATGGTATCGGCATCAATCGTCGAGGCCAGATCACCCTCAATGACGGCAGGGCGGATCGAATCCGGCAAATGGTCAATCGTTGCCAGAATAAACGTGGTTTTGCCTGCCCCCGGCGCGGCCATCAGATTGAGGGCAAACACGCCATTCTCTCGAAAGTTCTTTTCATTTTCCGCCGCAATTTGGTCATTACTGCTTAAAATCTGTTTAACTACGGGTATCTTCATCATCCACCTCGATGCTGTCGATATAAAATGCTTTACCGCCGCTAATCTGCAAAAAGGCACTGTCACACTGCGGACAAAACGGATCGAGCGGTGGGGTAACGGTATACGTATGGCCGCACTCCAAACATAGCGCGTTGGCCGTTTCCCGTTTGAAGGTAAGTTTAGCCCCCTCGGCCAGCGTGCCCTCACTCAGCGCATCGAAATAAAACTGAACCGAGTCATCGACAATACTGGCCAAATCGCCAATAACCAGATTGATGGCCGTAATGCGATGACCGCCATGCTGCTCGGCAGTCTCCAACGCCACAGATAATATTCCTTGCGTGACAGGCAGTTCGTGCATTATGGAAGCATTATACCTTGACCAAACAGGAAAGCTAAATAGCCTCACCCCCACCGAGCATCGACCTCCATCAAACCAAACTCCCCAACTCCATAAATTCTACAAACTCTACGAACTCTCTAACTTTCAATAAGTTTGACTTCCGTCAGATACCGACCTATATTGCCTATATGTACTGTGCCCAACACACGCGGCACGAAATCTAAAATACGGAGCGATAAAGCCTGCTTTGTCATCGATCAAAGTAAAACTTTGCTGCTCCAGTTAGTGCTCATAGGAGATAGACGTATGTCATCGCTTGTACAAACCCAACCCCAACTTGAAACGCTCGATATCGTATTGGACGGTTTGATGCGCCGTTATCAAGAGCGCGTGCCGGATGTGGCCGCGATTATTCAGACGATGGTTGATGCCGGATTAATCGGTTCCGGCAACGAGATCGAAAACGACCACATCGCCTTCCGAACGATGGGCGTGCCGCAGTTGGGCATCGCCTCGCTGGAGAAGGTTTTTTTGCACTACGGCTACCAGCGGCGCGACCGCTACAACTTCGCCCACAAAAAGCTGAACGCCTACTGGTACGCTCCGCCGGAGCCAAGCTATCCCCGCATTTTCATCAGCGAACTGCGCGTGTCTGAGCTTTTGGCGGAAGCGCAGCAGATCATCCAATCCTACACCGATGAGGTCTCGACCGACCCGGTCGATGCTATAAACCTCGATAACGGCTACGCGGTCGATGCCTTTCTGCACCAGCCGCTCTGGCGCACACCAACCTGGCAGGATTACCAGCGCCTCGGCCAGGAGAGCGAGTACGCCGCCTGGGTCATTTACAACCGCTACTACCTCAACCATTTTACCGTTAGCGTTCACAACCTGCCTGATGGCTATAACACCATCGCCCAGTACAATGATTTTCTGGAGGCCAATGGCTTCAAGCTCAACGACGCCGGCGGTAAAGCCAAAGTCAGCGACGACGGCAACCTGATCCAAAGTTCGACTGTCGCTGAAATGGTTGATGCTCAATTTGCCGACGGTCAGGGCGGTCTGGAAACGCATCGTATCTCCGGCTCCTACGTCGAATTTGCCGAGCGGCGCGTGCTACCGCAATTCGCCCATCTGCCCCAAGATCAGATTCGGCGCGAACATCGCCGCGACGGCTTCGAAGCGGCCAACGCCGACAAAATTTTCGAAAGCACGTATAGCCATCAAACCCAAAAACGAAACTAAGGAATGAAGGTAGGAGATGTGGAGATAAAGAGATTGGGAGATTGGCCGTAGGAATCTCCCAATCTCTAATCTCCTACCTTCCGTTACAAAAGGAACGCCAAATGACTCAAAAAGTAGCTATTATCACCGCTGCCGGTCGAGGGATGGGCGCTGCCATCGCCCGCGAACTGGTGGCCCATGACTATGCTGTCGCGCTGATGTCGCCATCCGGGGCGGCGGAGGAACTGGCCCAATCGCTTGGTGGACTGGGGCTAACCGGCTCGGTGATGAACGTTGACGATTTGCAGAAACTGGTCGATCAAACGCTGGAACGCTTCGGTCGCATCGACGCGGTGGTCAATCACACCGGCCATCCGCCCAAAGGCCCCCTGTTGGACATCCCCGATGAAGATTGGCACGCCGGGTTGGACCTGGTGATGCTCAACGTCGTGCGTATGGCTCGCCTGGTCACGCCGATTATGCAGGCTCAGGGCGGCGGTGCTATCGTCAATATCTCAACGTACGCCGTTTTCGAGCCGGAAGCGACTTTTCCCGTTTCGGCGGCGATGCGAGCCGCCCTGGCCGGTTTTACCAAACTCTATGCCGACACCTACGCGGCGGACAACATCCGTATGAACAACCTTCTGCCCGGCTTTATTGACAGCCTGCCGGAAACAGAGGAACGCCGCGCTCGGATACCGATGGCCCGCTACGGCACGGTTGAGGAAATCGCCCAAACCGTGCTGTTTTTACTTTCGCCGGGGGCGGGTTATATCACCGGCCAGAATATTCGGGTTGATGGTGGGATAACGCGGTCGGTATGACGAAATAAATATAAAACAGCGGATGTGCAGGATTGACGGATTTAAAACTGTTTAATCCGTTAATCCTGCGCATCCTGGTCTTGATTGTTAGCACGAAGTAGGTATCCAAGGGTTTTCAATGAAACCGCTTGATCTTCGGAGTTTGCCGGTTCAACTGATTCTTGGTTCGATAGGACTGGTCGTCTTGACCGCCGTCGCGGCCGGCGTGCCGGCTATCTGGCTGCTGTACAATCAGCTCGAGCACCAGGCCTGGGATCAGGTCGAACAGGGCCGGCGTGCGACGACGGCCCTGTATGATACCCGCCAGCGAGAACTCGTCAGCCTGGCGACTCTCACCGCTCAGCGGCCAACCCTGCGCGAACTGCTGGATCAAGCGGACCCCACCGCCTTGAAGACCTATTTGCAAACCTTGCGCGAAGGAGCCGATCTCGATCTCATCGCTGTCTGTGCCGGTCAACAAACCGTCATCGCTCAAACCAACGGCTCCATTTCTATGGAAGCGTGCGTTGATGATTTTCCGGAAGGCGTCTATCTTGACTCTACGGAGCAGCCGTCCCAGTTGTGGCTGTTAGCTTCTCATCCCATTTTTGACCCTCCCATAGAGCGTTTGGAAGCAGTCACCGTCGGCTTGCTGCTCGACGATGATTTCGCGGCCACCCTACGGGATCAGACCGGGTTGGAGCATACACTGTTGGCTGGCGGCTGGCCCACCGCGACCAGTCTGGCCGGTGGCCCCAGAGCACGCCGCGATGCCCGGATATCGCCGGTCGGTGACAACGCCGGACGACGCCTGTTTATCAACAATCAGCCCTACTATGCCGCCGAAATCGCGTTAACCGACCCGTCATCGGACGTGTCGCTGCAAGCGGAAGTGGCGCTGCCGGTGGAAGAGATCGTCATAACCCAACGTCAACTGGCCTGGGTTTTGGGCGGGAGCATCCTCGTCGTGGCGCTGGTTGGTTCGGTGTTGGGGGTACTGTTAGCCCGTCACATCAGCCGGCCATTGGCCCGACTCACCCGAGCCGCAACCACCTTCAGCCGGGGCGATCTGTCCCGGCCTGTCGATGTCGATACCTGGGTGCGCGAAGTCGCCCTGGTCGGCTCGGCGCTGGAGACAGCCCGCATCGATTTGAACCTGACCCTAAACGATTTACAGCGCGAAAAAGCCTGGACCGATCACCTCTTGGCGGCTATTGTCGAAGGCATTGTCACTCTGGATCGGCGCGGAAAGATTATGTTCTTCAGTTCCGGTGCCGAACGCATCACCGGCTGGAACCACGATGAGGCCGTTGGCCGTTCGTGCGATGATATTTTCAGCAGCGAAGAACCCAACCCTTTCAGCAGCTTGATCAACCCGCCCGGTCGACGTCATAAAATCACCGTCACCCTGCGCGATCAGCGCCAGGCGGTGTTGGCCGTAACCAGCGCCACGGTACAGCCGCCGGAAGGCAGCGAAGCCCGGCTGGTACTGGTCTTTCGCGATGTGAGCGAAGCTGAGGCCGTTCATCGCTTGATGGGTCACTTTCTGGCCAACATCGCCCACGAATTCCGCACGCCGCTCACCTCTCTGGCCGCCTCGACCGAACTGCTGCTCGATCAAGCCCCCGACCTGTCGCGGGAGGAACTTCAGGAACTTATCGGTTCGCTGCATCTGGGCGTTCTGGGGCTGCAAACCTTAATCGATAACCTGCTGGAAGGGGCCAGCATCGAGGCCGGTCGTTTTCGGGTCTATACCCGCCCGGTTGAACTCAAATCGATTGTCGCTGAAGCCACACGCGTAATGCAGCCGCTGCTGCACAAATACCAACAGCAGCTCACGCTCACTCTGCCGCCGGAACCCTTGCACGTGCAGGCCGACCCGCGCCGCACGACGCAGGTCTTGATTAACCTCATCTCCAACGCCGGCAAATACGGCCCTGATAACGCCGCCATCGATGTGAGCGCCGCCGCTTGTGAGGGTTCGGTGCGGGTGACGGTGGCCGACCGTGGCCCGGGCATCCCGGCCGCGTATCGGCAGGATCTCTTCCGTCAGTTCGTTCATCCCAGCGGTGACAATCGGGACGTTCAATACGGGGCTGGTCTGGGGCTATCGGTCGTGAAGGCCATTGTCGAAGCCCAGGGCGGCCAGGTCGGCGTTGATGATCGACCGGGCGGCGGGACTATTTTCTGGTTTACCATCCCTCTAGAGCATAACGCATGAAAGTACTGGTAGTTGATGATGATCGCGTCCTGGCCGACGTGGTCGCTTTTACCCTCCGCCGCGAAGGCTTCGACGTCATCCAGGCTCACGACGGCCAGATGGCGCTCCAGCGTTGGCGCGACGCGCAGCCGGATCTGGTTGTCTTGGACGTCAACCTGCCCAAAATCGACGGCTTTACCGTCTGCCGCCAAATTCGAGAGCAGTCCGATACGCCCGTTCTGCTCCTGACCGTGCGCGACACCGAAGATGACATTGTTCACGGTTTGGGTCTGGGAGCCGATGATTACATCACCAAACCCTTTAGCCCGCGCCAACTCGTCGCCCGCGCCCAGGCCGTGCTGCGCCGAACCGGCAAAGCCACGATGCCGGCTACCCGCCAGGTCGGCCCGGTGTCGCTCGACCCCAGCCGCCGCGAGGTTCGCATCGGCCAGTCCGAACCAGTACTCCTCACCCCGCTCGAAAGCCAACTGCTCGATTACTTGATGCTCAACGCCGGCCAGGTGCTCACCACCGAAGCTATCATCACCCACGTCTGGGGACCCGCCGGCGGCGACCGCGATATGCTGCGCCAACTTGTTCGCCGCCTGCGCAGCAAAATTGAACCCGACCCGGCTAACCCCATCTATATCGAAACGGTTTCCGGCCTGGGCTATGGCTTCGTCAAACCGCCCGCCGGTAGCGAGTGAAAGATTTTTACCTCTCCCCTGAAAATACAGCCCTGGAGCGTCAAAGTTTACTTTGATCCCAACATTGATGACACAGCAAGCTTTGTCGCTCCAGTAAATTTTCATTCTCGGTGTCGTCTCAATCGAGACTGTTCGACCCCTCTGAAAATACAGAATTTGACCGAGGAGCGGAGCACCCTCAGATGCGGAGCGGCTTGGCCCAACCCGTTCGCATCTGAGGATGCTTACTCCGCGACTTAACTAAAGCCGGACTTTTCAAACCCGCTTGAGCAGGTGCTGCCGTAGGTCTAGACCGATCGATTCATCGTCGGGTGGACGTCGTGGGAAATAGTAGTTCCATTAATTCTTTAAAGTTCATGTGTCCGCCACCGATACATTTCGGATTCCCAACCGCCGAGACTTCTTTACGGCCCGCCAAACGGCCTTTCCCAACCGCCGAGACTTTTTTCCCGCTCCCCGAATAACCTTCCCCGTCTGCCAAATGACCTTCCCCGCCCGCCGAGACCCCTTCCTCGTCCCAAATGACCCCTTCCCCACCTGAGATGACCGTTTCCCCATTCGAAATGAGACCTTCCCCGTCGAAAATGTGATCTTTCCCGGTCGAAATGCCCCCTTCCCCACCTGAAAAGAGACCTTCCTCGTCGAAAATGTGGCTTGCCCCGTCGAAAATGACCTCTTTCCCATCCGCCGGGAAATTTGTCACAGCTTTGTCATGGCTCTATCACGATGATTGTCATCGGTTGCCGTCATCATGAGAATGAACCATGAGTAACCTACGCACTGTCGTGAAGTTCAGACCTGACAGGTTTTATACAGCCTTTTCCGGCATAAATAGAAACTCATTTGCATTTATCTTACGCCGTACGAAACCGTTGAAAATCTGTCAGGTCTGGCGAGTGTTCCTTATCTTAGAAAGGATGATGACCGATGAGCCACAATCAAGTTTGGATTGAAACCTATTCAAACAATACGCCCTTTTTTACCCCCGCTCCGGTGGTCTCTACGCCGGATCCGGCAGCGGTAGCCCGAAGCGCCGCCCCGCTGCGGCTGCTGGTCTGCCCAGCCGGCGATGACGACCGGTCGGACGCCTATGCTGATTTCACAACCATGCTCGCGGCTCGTCTTGATGCGGCGATTATGCTCATTACGGCCGACACGACGCTGTCGTCTAACGCGGCCGCGACCGACTTGCTGTTATACCACGAACCATCCCAACCTCGACTATCCCGCTGGCTTTTCGGCCCGCCTGCCTGCTTTGAGGCCGCACAGTCGTCGCGCTCACTGCTGGTGATCCGGCAGCCGCGCCCGACGCTGCGCAATATCCTGTTTATCAGCCGTGGTCAAGCCAAAGATATGGCCGCCGCCGAGTGGGTGTCTCGATGTGCCCTGCCGCCTGAAACGCGTATTACGGCCTTGGCCGTTCAGCCCCACCTGTCCGGTATGGACAGCCGCGCCTTGTATAACGACGGTCTGACCGACTGGCTCAACAGCCGCACGCCTCTGGGCGATCAGCTTCGTAAAATCGCCCGGCGGCTTCCCCACCACCCGATTGATGAGCACCTGAGACTGACCATTTTGCCCGGCCAGCCGCATCGCCAAATCAAGCAAGCCGTGGCGATCGGACAGCCAGACCTGATTGTGATGAGCGCCGACTCGACCAACTGGTGCGAGCGGCGTCTCTTGGGCGAGTTGGTTGACCCGCTGCTGCACTGGGCCGACCGCCCGGTGCTCATTGCCAAAAATTGAGGAAAGAGAACGATGTCCATTACCTTACAGAATTTAACCAAAACCTATAACGATCACCTGGTTGTCAACCACGTTTCGCTTGATGTACCCGACGGCGAGTTTTTTGTGCTGTTGGGGTCGAGCGGCAGCGGCAAAACCACCGTGCTGAAAATGATCGCCGGGCTGACATCGCTTGATGAAGGCCGCATTTTGCTGCACGGCCGGGATGTTACGGCCTTGCCGGTTCAGGAGCGGCAGGTGGGTTTTGTTTTTCAGCATTACGCCCTGTTTCAACATATGACCGTCGCCGATAACATCGAGTTTGGCCTGCGCATCCGCAAGGTGGCGGCGGCCCAACGGCGACGGCGACGCGAGGAGCTGCTGGAACTGGTCGGCTTAACCGGGTTGGGCGGCCGCATGCCCAGCCAGATTTCCGGCGGGCAGCAGCAGCGGGTGGCCTTGGCCCGAGCGTTGGCCCATCAACCGGAAGTGCTGCTGCTCGACGAACCGCTGGGCGCGCTCGATGCCAAAATTCGGCTGGAACTGCGCCGCACCCTGCGGTCGATCCAGCGCGAACTGGGCATCACCACCATTTTGGTGACGCACGATCAAGAGGAAGCCTTCGAACTGGCCGACCGGGTCGGGGTGATGAGTTTTGGCCGACTGCTGGAGGTCGGCCCGCCGCAGCAGCTTTATCGCTGCCCCCAAACCGAGTTTGTGGCCACGTTTCTGGGTACGGCTAATCTGTTGGTCGGCCAGCAAACAGCCGAGGGCGTGCGCATCGGGCAGGTCGATTTCCCGCTGGCCGAGCGGCCTGTAGCGATAAACGGCAATCAGAGAGTACAAGTCTTGTTCCGGCCCGAAGATGTGGCCCTGTCCGACAGCGTGGACAGCCTGGCTTGCCCGCCGTTGGGGCAAGGCGAGGTGGCCGAAACCATCTTTGCCGGTTCCTTTGAGCGTCTGCGTTTGCGCCTGCCGCCAATGCCCGGCGTTCGGCCCATTTCGCCGCCGGTGAAATACGGTGGCGATGCCATGATCATCGAGGCCATGCGTTCGCGCGAACAGGCAGTCGATCTGCCGCTTAAGCCGGGGGATCGACCCTGGTTGGGCATTCGGCGCGTGCATCAGCTTGAGCATCCGGGGCTAAATTTCTTGCTGGTCAGCGACGGTTCGCCGCAAGCTAACGGGGCGGTAACGTTAGGCGGCCAGATTGCCCGCTTAGCCCATGCTCGAGTCACGTTGCTGGGCCACGGTTCATCGCTGTCGGCAATGGAGGCGTATTTGCAATCGACCAAAGAGGCCCTGGGCAGCGGCTTAACCGCTCTCGAAACCAAAACCGCGTCCGGTTCGCTCGTACCGGCCATTGCGCGTGAGATTAACGGCCAATCGTACGATCTCATCGTGCTGGGTCTCGACCCCAATGCGCATATGACCACCGTTGAGCAGATTTTGCAGATGGGCGATCATCATCTATTGCTGGCCCCGCGCCCGTCGGCGGCTCCGGCCCGCGCTCTCATCTGTGTGGCCGATGGCGAACCGGCCAAGGAGGACGTGCTGTTCGCCGGTCGGCTGGTGCGCCACGTGGGGGCTGAGGCCACGCTGCTGTCGGTGATGGGCGAGGGCGAGGCGGAGTCGACCAAAAACCAGGTCGAACGCTTCTTGGCCGCCGGGGTGCGAACGCTGGAACTGTTGGGCGTTCCGGCCCGCGCCGCCGTCCGTCGCGGGGCGGTGCGGGAAACCATCGCCAATGAGCTGATCAGCGGCAACTATGACATGCTAGTGATGGGGGCACCTCTGCCGCAGCGAGACGGCAAGATTTCGCTCAACGGGGTGATCAGCCAAATCCTCGGCATCATTCATCGCCCGATTTTGATTGTGCGCACCGAACCGGGTTCGGCAGTGCGATAAGGTGGGCGCGTTGCCAACTCGCCCCGGACAAGTCAGCGATTTGTTCTACTGACAACTTTATTTATAAGCAACTACTTAGCCATCATGTCATTTCGTAGCCGAAGGCGGAGAAATCCCTATAACGTTTGGTTGCAAATACCCTTGTGGGGGATTTCTCGCTCCTTCGTCGCTCGAAATGACATGCCTGAACAATTTTAAGGAGAAACACCCCATGAAAAACCAACTTGTAGCCATATTTTTGACGTTCATCCTCGCGGTCGGGCTGGTGGGCTGCGGCCAACCGGCGGAGACCGATTCGACCGGGAACGCGCCGGAAGCGACGACCTTGATTTTGGGTGCTTACACCACGCCGCGCGAAGCCTACGGCAAACTCATCCCCATTTTTCAAGCACGATGGCAGGAGGAAACCGGCCAGGTAATTACTTTCGAGGAGTCGTACTTAGGCTCCGGGGCGCAGTCGCGAGCGATTGTGGAGGGTTTCGAGGCCGACGTGGCAGCGCTGTCGCTGGAAGCCGACATCACCCGCATCGAAGAGGCCGGGTTGATTAGCCACGACTGGAAAGCATCGCCGACGCAGGGTATGGTCAGCGACTCGATTGTGGTGTTGGGGGTGCGGGAAGGTAACCCCAAAAACATTCACGATTGGGCCGACCTGGCTCAGCCGGATTTGGAAATTCTCACACCCAATCCCAAAACCAGCGGCGGGGCGCAGTGGAACATCCTGGCGCTCTACGGCGCAGCGCAGCGGGGCTTTGTCGATGGTGTACCGGCCAACGATGAGGCCGCGGCCCAGGCGTTTCTGGCGGCGGTGCTCAACAACGTGACCGTTATGGATAAGGGCGCACGGGAAAGCATCACCACCTTTGAAAAAGGCATCGGCGATGTCGTCATCACCTACGAGAACGAGATGTTGGTCGGCCAGCAAAACGGCCAGAAATACGAATACATCATCCCGCGCTCGACCATCTTGATTGAAAACCCAATTGCGGTGGTTGATGCCTCGGTCGATAAGCACGGCACGCGCGTGGCGGCAGAGGCGTTTGTCGATTTTCTGATGACGCCCGAAGCTCAGGAAATCTTCGCTGAGTATGGTTTGCGCTCGGTTGACCCGGCGGTAGCGCAGGCGACCGCCGCTGATTATCCGCAGGTTGAAGACTTGTTCACCATCGAAGAATTCGGCGGCTGGCCGGAAGCAACACCTGCCTTCTTCGGCGACGATGGAGTTTTTACCCGCACCATTAGCCAGTTACAGAGGTCATCGTGACCGCCCGCCCGTTTCTGCCCGCCGGTCTCATAAAGCGTATCGCCTGGGGGCGGCACAGCCTGCGGGCGTCGGTGCTGGCTTATCTGGCGGTGTTGCTCATCATTCCGCTGCTGGTTATTCTGCGCGATGGTTTGCAAGAGGGGCTGACCGGCTTCTGGCAAACCATCAGCCAGCCGGTGGCCTGGCACGCGCTAACGCTGACCCTGTGGACATCGGCGGTGATGGTTATCATCAACACGGTGATGGGCACGCTGACGGCCTACGTGCTGGTGCGCTATGAGTTTGCCGGTAAGGCGCTGCTGAACGCCATCGTCGATTTGCCGCTGGCGATCCCGACGCTGGTAACGGGGGTGATGCTGGTTATCCTCTACGGCCCGCAGCAGGCGCTGGGGGGCTGGCTCGATCACACGTTGGGCTGGCGGATTATCTTTGCGCCGCCGGGTATCATTTTGGCTTTGCTCTTTATCACCTTTCCGCTGGTGGTGCGGGCGGTGCAGCCGGTTTTGCTCAACCTCGACCGCGAGCAGGAGTATGCCGCCGCCACGCTGGGGGCCGGGCCGTGGACGATATTTCGGCGGGTGACGCTGCCCGCGCTGGCCCTGCCGATGTCCAGTGGCGCGTTACTGAGCTTTGCCAGGGCCATCGGCGAGTTTGGGGCCATTATCATTGTGGCCGGTAATATTCCGCTTTACACGCAAACGGCCGCCGTCTTTGTCTTCGGCGAAGTGGAGTCGGAAAACCGGGCCGGGGCCAGCGCGATGTCGATTATTATGGTGGCTATCGCTCTCGGTTTGATTTTAGGCGTTGAATGGCTTCAGCAGCGGCAAGAAAGGAAGAGCGTCGCATGATAAACGTAACGAAAATGCGCCGGTCCGTTGTGCAGCCGGCTCGGAGCGCCGGGGTGTGGCGGCGACAGTTGCTGATCGGGCTGGTGTTTGGCTATGTCGGGTTTTTAATCATCGCGCCGCTGGCGGGGCTGGTGTCAGGAGCTTTTTCTGAGGGGATCGGGGCGATTGTCTCGGCCCTGAGCCAGCCGGATGTTCTGGCCGCTTTTTGGCAAACGCTGTTGATTGCCTTCATCGTGGTGGGGCTGCATACGATTTTCGGCACGATGCTGGCCTGGGTTTTGGTGCGCGATACCTTTCCAGGCAAGCGTCTGCTTAATGCGTTGGTCGATATGCCGTTTGCGGTTTCGGCGGTAGTGGTAGGCTATATGCTGCTGCTACTCTTTGGACGCAACGGGGTTTTGGCTCCGCTGCTGGCGATGTTCGACATCAAGGTCGCTTTTGCCATGCCCGGTATGATTTTGGCGACTCTGTTTGTGACGCTGCCTTTTATGGTTCGCGAACTGATGCCGGTGCTGAAGAACTTTGGCATTCAGCAAGAGCAGGCGGCGGCAACGCTGGGTGCGAGCGGCTGGCAAACCTTCTGGCTGGTCACGTTTCCGGCTCTGCGCTGGGGCTTTGTATACGGCATCATCCTGACCTTTGCCCGCGCGTTGGGTGAGTTCGGCGCGGTGTTGGTTATCGGCGGTGGTATTCAAGGCCGCACCGAAACCGCTACCCTCTACATCTTCCGGGCGCTGGATGAGCGAATGTATGTGGGGGCTTACAGTGCGGCGCTGGTGTTGGGCTTGTGCTCGCTGCTGTTGGTGCTGGGCACGGAGCTGTTTCGTCGTTGGCGAGAGTAAAGCTTTGCGGTGGTCATTAAGCCGACGTTGATTGTTCCGCTCGCCAGGCTTGGGTGATTTTTCTATGGATGGCGACTTGTTCCAAATAGCTGCGTCGCAGATGCTCGTTTTCAATGCGGTCGGCCCGGTTTTGTAAAACGTTGTAGGTGGCATCCAGAACGCCTATCGTCTTTAACCGCAGGGGAGGGTCGGTTGGGTGGGTTGCTTGCAATATTTGGTAGCAGCGCCAGTAAACACGTGGCAGTTCATTAAAGTAGGTGGTGTCGTTTGACTCAAGCCAGCTTAAAATCTCGTCGACCTGGGCCAGGGCTTGGCTCGATTGTTTACGCTGCATTGTTATCCAGGCCAGCTCGGCCAGGTCAAGGATGGCAATTGTGTCCTGACCGAGTTTGCGGCGTAAATGAATGGCGCGGCGGTAGGCTTCGGCAGCGGCCGGAAGGTCACCGGTGGATGTGAGTACAAAACCGAGGCGGGCTGAAGTGTACCCTTCGCTATAGCGATCTTTAATGTCGCGGGCAATTGCTAATGCATCGCGACAGTGGATCTCTGCTTGGTCGCAGTTGTTGAGGTAACAGCTGTTTATGCCCCAATCGCTTAAGGCTAGCGCCATGGTGTAACGATTGCCGAATTCTTGGGCTATGTCAACCACTTGTTGAAAATAATTTTGGGCATCCTGGTATAAACCCAGATTTTGCTGAATAAGACCCAAGAAACGCAGCGGCTCTTGCTTCAGGTATCGGTCGCCGCCGCGCTGGTAAATTTTTATCGCGCGTTTGAGATGATTTTGCGCCGTTGCGTAATCGCCCCGGCTGCTGGTGATGTAGCCTAACCAGCTTAAGCACTGCGCTTCGTTTTGCTGGCTGCCTTCGCCACGATAAAGGGTTAACGCTTTTTGATAATGTTCACGGGCGATTATGTGTCTTCCCCGCTGGCGGTATACATTTCCCAAGTACTGTAAGCTTTCCGCTTCATAATATGTGTTGCTGTTATCACGAGCCAGTGTTAAAGCTTGAACAAACAAGAAATGGGCAAGCTTATGACGCCCTCGATGCCACAGTGCATTGCCCCATACTAAATAGCTTCTAATTTCCTGGATCATGTTTCCGGCATGGATAGCAAGCTTGGCAGCGGCTTGGGCAGCGGTTAATGCGGTGTGGTAATCAGCAATAAGGTCCGTAAAATAGACCAGGCTCAAGAGAAGCTCAATTTTGAGATCAAGTTGGTCGATTGAAACGGATACTTGCTTGTTAGTAACAAGCTGTTTATGTTTGAGATCAATGTTTTCTGGCGCTATGGGCCAACTATTTTTAGGGCCAATTAACGTTTCCACAGCGTGCAAAAAGACGTGTGCGCCTTCCTGAAGCCAATTGCGCAACTTATAGAGGCGAAACAGACCTCTATGGATTTGTTTGATTTCCGCAAACTTCTTGTTGTCGACAGCCCACTGCCAACCGGCACGAATGTTTTCAATCTCTTGTTCTACCGCGGTTATAGGCTGACGCGGGCCACCCCAGGTGAGGTTGTCTTCTTGTTGTTGTAAAAGAGTAGCGTAGTAGACGCAGTGTTTATCTTTCATGCGCTTATAGGGTTCATTTTTTTGACGGAGTCGAGCCAGGCCAAATTGACGGAGTAATGGGTGAATGTCATATCGTCCGGGGACTGTTTGCCGGAGCATCGATTTATCAACCAGTGTCGCCAACTGAGACCTGGAACCCTCGGTGATGGCGTGGGCGGCATCGGTATCAAAACTTCCGGGAAATATGGATAGCTGGCTGAACAACATCCGCTCGGACTCTTCCAATTTATCCCAAGCGGAGTTGAATAAGGCGCTCAGGTTACGATGGCGTTGGGGAATATCTAACTGCTGAGTACCCAGGCGATCCCCCTTATTTTGCATAGCTTGGATAAGCCCGGATAGAGTATATTGCCTCACTTGAGCAGCGGCTAATTCAAGTGCTAGTGGCATTCCCGCCGTCATACGGCAAAGTTGTACCAGCTCGTGAAAATCATCTGGGGATAGTTGGAAATGCGGATTGACCTGTTTGGCCCGTTGCATAAAAAGCTGCGTTGCTCCAAATGATGTTGCGCCTTTGGCAAGCTCTTGATGCGATATCGAGGAAGATTTCATATCTTCGGCCGATGGGTAGGATAGCCCTTTCACCTCAACAATCCATTCGGCCTGGAGGTTAAGCCGTTCTCGGGAGGTGACAAGTATTTTTAGGCAAGGTGCCGTTCGCAGCAGATCGATAACCAAATTGAGGTCGCTGGTGAGATGTTCGAAGTTGTCGAGCACCAGTAACATGTACCGAGATTGTACATAGTCAAGCAATTGGGTGTAGGAAGCGATTTGATCGTTAAACGAAAGCTCTAACACAGAACCGATGGCGGTCGGCAACAGGTCGATGGTGTTGATATTTGCCAAAGAAACAAAATGAATACCATCGGCAAATTTATCGCGATGCTGTTCGGCAGCTTGCAGCGCGAGGCGCGTTTTTCCAATACCGCCCGGCCCAACCAATGTAACCAGTCGGCAAGCGGGATCGATTAAATAGTCGGCTAGTTGCCCTAACTCGGCTTCGCGGCCAACAAAAGAAGTTAATTGAGCCGGCAAATGATGGGCGGTTGTGGGTGGAGGTTCTAGCCGCGCTGGAATAGAGAGCGTTTGATGAGTTTCGGTTGGCCAGGTATCGCTGCGAATTGCCTCAAAAAGAGCTGTCGTTTCCGGCATCGGCTCAACCGACAGCTCCTCAGCTAAGATACGGCGACACGTTTCATAGTGTGCCAAAGCCGCGTTGCGTCGTCCTACCGCTGCCAAGCAGCGCATCATGCGTTGGTGTGCAGACTCATGCCACGGAGTTAACTCGATTAAACGGCGTGTGTATGAAATGGCCTCTTCCTGCTCCCCTAACGTTTCGAAATACGTCGATAACCTTTCTAGAATGCTTGTTGTTTCACGCTGGTAGTGTTCTCGATTGGTAATCAACCAATTCTCAAATATGTCGCTGTCCGGTACGGTCAAGCCGCTCAAAAAGTCACCCTGGTACAGGTTGATAGCCTGCTGTAAAGCCTCCACCATTTCATCGCGAGGCGTATTCGGCGAGTTAACCGTTTGAAGCAGCTTCACAAATTCCGCACAATCGCTCCAATTTTGGCTAGCTTGATTAAATTGTAATGTCTGTCGAGTAATTAAAAGAAAGGGTGGCTCCGCCTTTTGATCGTCAATAGCTCGGCGTAAAGTGGTTAGCGCCTGTCTCAAACTATGGAGTGCAGATCGCTCGGGCTGATCAGGCCATAACAAGTTTGCCAACCGTGAGCGCGGGTGGGCTTGATGCGCTTCGGTAACCAGGTAGGCTAATAAAGCTTGAATTTTTGTGGTTGTTAAATTAGATATTGGGGTTCCGTTTTTCTTCACCTCTAACGACCCCAGTAGTCGGATAGATAAATTAACCAAGAGCGGTCTCTGCAATGAGAATAATCAATTTAAGACGTTTTAGTTAGTACTACGACGAGATTTTGACATAAGCCTGGGAAAGAAACCAGGGTTTTCGATGAATTCGATCAATTTTGCGCCAAAAACGGCTCACTCAAGCGCATATTTTTAATTCTGAAGTTAAAACCCTGGTTTCTCTAACTGAAGTCTCGTTGTGTATTAGGATAAGATTTATATGACAGTCAAGGACGAAAAGTTGTAAATGGTCGTCTAATTCAATAAGGGTGTCAACGCTTGTAGTATAACACAAAGAGATATATTTTGCTTTCAATTTTCTTTCAGTAGTAGGAAAGTCCTAATGATATTAACGGTTGTTTGACGTTCGGTTGACGTTATCTTGGTAAAATGATGGCGATAACGAATGTAATGGATAGCGAATGCGTTTTATAGATAGAGAATGAGGTTAAGTCGTGGAGTTTATCATCAATATCGCCCTTATCATAATGAGTATTAATCTTTTGGTCGTGGCTACGATCTGGTATGCCAGTACCTTAATCAAGCCTTTCTTTCCTGATGTATGGAGAAAGAATTTTGTTGATGAAGATCCGTACTATCGGAACATGTAAGTAGATTAAGCAACTTCAAATCAATATTTCCCTTTTAACTTTAAAGCTCATCTTGAATAACTCAAGATGAGCTTTTTTCGTTGTAATAGTAGTACAACGAGACTTCGGTCTGAGAAACCAGGGTTTTGACTTTAGAAATGAATATGTGCTTGAGTGAGCCTTTTTCGGCCCGAAATTGATCGAATTGGCCGAAAACCCTGGTTTCTTTCTCAGGTTTATGTCAAAACCTCGTCGTAGTAATAGTGAGTAAGGACAAAAAGCCTACTCTAATTTTTAGCAGTTGCGTGTAAAATTAGTGATACTTGCACAAGATTATCTGATTTATTAACGGTTAAACACCACGGAGAAATAACTTTTGACCCTACCTGAAGGCTCATTTTTAGAAGGGCGGTATCGCCTCGATAAACTGCTTTCTCAGGGAGGGATGGGGACAATTTACAAGGCTTTTGATACAAAGCTTCAGGTTGCTGTTGCCATTAAAGAGAATTTTTTACAGACACCTCAAGCTATTGAGCAGTTTGAACAAGAAGCCCTTATTTTGGCGCGATTGCAGCATTCAAATTTGCCGCGTGTTAGCGATCATTTTACGTTTGATCATCGGCAATACCTGGTCATGGATTTTATCGAGGGGCGCGACTTGTGGGATCTGGTGGAGAACAATGATGGCCCACTCGATGAGAAGATAACCCTTGGTTATATTTTGCAGGTTTGCGATGCGGTGAGCTATCTACACCGGCAAGATCCGCAGATCATTCATCGTGATATAAAGCCGCAGAATATTAAAATCACACCTGATGGTCGAGCGGTATTGGTTGATTTTGGGATCGCTAAGGTCATTACGGCTGACGGACGTACTCACACCGGCGCGCAGGCGGCTACGCCCGGCTTCTCGCCACCCGAACAGTATGGGGGTACGGGGACAACACCTCAATCTGATATTTATGGTTTGGGGGCCACCCTTTATGCCGTCCTGACGGGGGAATATCCGCCTGACAGTATCAGCCTCTTATCGAGTGCAGAGGTTTTTCGGCCACCTCGAGCCGTCAATCGAGCGCTGAGTCGGCAGGTTTCTGAGGCTATTGAGTATGCCATGCAGCTTCGCCAGCAAGACAGGCCTGCGTCGGTAGTGGATTGGATGCAAGATTTGAAGGCAATTTTGGCCGGTGATATTGTCTCGACCCGGCGGCCGAAAGAGGATACGGCTCAGCTAACATCCCAGACACGGATGACCGAACCGGTGCCTGCCGTTCTCCCGCAAACGGCACCGATAGAACGCCGTCGCCCCGTGTGGTGGTGGCTTGTTTTGGGTGGATTGGCCATTGTTATGGCTTCGGGTATAACGGCTTTTATTGTGGGCCAAGGTCGCGGGGATGAGGCATCGGATACGGAGGCTCTACTTGTGGCTTTAGTCGCGTCAGCAACCGCGCAGGCTCAAGCCGGGGCGATCGATAATACCGGGCCGGATTTAGCCGCCACGTTGGCCGCTCTGGCGCCGACCGCGACGACCCAAACGCAACTTCAAATAGAAATGACGCGCCCTACGGAGACACCAACGGCTACTGCAACGTCAACCTCAACCGCAACACCGCTTCCGCCGACTCCTACTCCAACGATGACGGCTATCTATCCGACGTGGACACCGTCCCGGTCAACGCCTACAGTTGTGTTGCCCACTGCGACTCCGAAATCCCAACGCATTGCATTTGTCTCTAATCGGACAGGAAAT
>JAGRBZ010001227.1 GCA_020433805.1 Anaerolineae bacterium | reverse complement strand
GCCTCGACGACCGCATCGACGCCGGAATTGCGTACCGCGAACCGCTCGCCCGCCATGCCGCCGACGAACACCTCGCCGCGGGTCGCACCGTAAAGCGCGACATTGCCGATGATCATGTTCTGCTCCGGCCTGAACGGACTGCCTTCGGGCGGGCACACGGCGAGCTTGCCGCCCGACAGGCCTTTGCCGAAGTAGTCGTTGGCGTCGCCTTCGAGCCGGAAACTCATGCCACGGGGGATGAACGCGCCGAAACTCTGGCCGGCACTGCCCTGGAAGGTGATCCGGATCGTGTCCTCGGGCAGGCCTTCGGCACCCCATTTTTTCGTGACCTCGCTGCCGGTGATGGTGCCGACGACGCGGTTGACGTTGCGGATCTGGACGGTGGCTTCGACCTTGGTGCCGTGCTCGATCGCCAGCCGGGCCAGCGGCAGCAGCGTGGTCATGTCGAGCGACTGGGCGATGCCATGGTCCTGCTCGACGGTCTGGTAGCGACCGACCTCCTCGCCGAGATCCGG
>JAGRBZ010001226.1 GCA_020433805.1 Anaerolineae bacterium | reverse complement strand
TCCCCATGTAGAATGACCTCTTCCCCGATAATAATGAGGTCTGCCCCATCTGAAATGAGGCCTGCTCCGATAAAAACGGCCCCTTCCCCGATGAAAATGACCCCTTCCCAATAAAAATGAGGCCTGCCCCGATGAAAATGACCCTTTCCCCGTCCGCCGAACCGTTCCTACCGGTCGCTGAGCGATACCCACCGGCATTCAACTCTTGCTTTCCGATGATAACATCTCTCCATCTATCGCTCATGCGCCCTGATTTTGTGAGCAAGTAATCGATTTTGCCCCCTTAATCCCTACTTCCTACCCCTCGGTTTAGACATTTTGCAAAAATTCGTATGGTCTAGCGAGTCGAATGGTTTTTTTAGCAAAAATTCGAATGGTCTAGCGAGTCGAATCGTTCTTTTAGCAATAATTCGGATGGTCTAGCGAGTCGAATCATTCTTTTAGCAAAAATTCGGATGGTCTAGCGCGCGGAATCGTTCTTTTGGCAATAATTCAGATGGTCCGGCGCGCAGAAT
>JAGRBZ010001225.1 GCA_020433805.1 Anaerolineae bacterium | reverse complement strand
CTGCCGAACACCTGGCTGCCCAGGCCCTGGCCTGCGCCACTGCTACCGAAGTTCGCCGCACGGTGGATAGTTTGTTGTAAAAAAGGAGATTGGGAGATTAGAGATTAGGAGATTGCACGCATCAACTAACAGAACTCACCCAAGATGCCGATGAACGCTGGTTTTCGCAGATTAAAGAAAATAACTAAGGCATGTCATTTCGGAGCCGAAGGCGGAGAAATCCCTACAGCATCCGGTTGCAAACACCCTTTCCGGGGATTTCTCGCTCCTTCGTCGTTCGAAATGACATAAGGGTTGGGTTAGTACAAAAAAATCAGCGTTTATCACTGTTCATCGGCGTTCAATTTCTCTTTATCACCCAATCTCCTTATCTCCTCATCTCCCTTTCTTATCTCCACCAACCCTAAGTACTCTAACTATTAAGCACTAAAAAGGAGCAAGTCATGCCTTCTAAATACGAAACTTATCGCTCGCCCGACGCGCCTATCCCTGATGACACGTGGGCTTGGAATATG
>JAGRBZ010001224.1 GCA_020433805.1 Anaerolineae bacterium | reverse complement strand
GATCTCTTCTTGTATCCGGCTATTGTCACGGCCACCAGTGAAAAGAATCAGGTTGATACCAGTTTTGCCGCGATTGACAACCCGGATGTCATCGAACCAGGCTGGAAGTTGTGTATCGTCAGCACTGAGGCGGCTCGTGAGCTAGTTGCCGCCGGAAATTAACCGCATTTACCCTCAATTGAATAAATTTCCATAAGATTCTTAAAAGCCGCTAGACTTCTAGCGGCTTTTTGTTATAAAATGAGAGAAGTGATAACTACGGGTACAGGGAGCAATTTCAATGAGTACGTTTGTGATTTTTGTAGCAGGGGTGCTGGCCGGCTGGCTGATTGAGTGGGCGGTTGACTGGCTCTACTGGCGACGCGTTCATGCCGATTTGCAACGCAAGTTGGAGGCTAGTGAAGCTTTGATGGTTCAGAGAAGAGATGATACGGCTGAAGTCGAGGCGCTGCGGCGGGAGCTAGCCCAGGCCAAGGCCGAGGCCGCTCGCCACGAACAAGCCGCGGCCACGGCCCG
>JAGRBZ010001223.1 GCA_020433805.1 Anaerolineae bacterium | reverse complement strand
GTCAAACAGATCGTTGATTAGATTCGACAGGTTCTCCGTTTGAGACCGGATGTTAGTGTGATAGCGCTGAACCATAACCGGATCGGTGACGACCCCATCGGCCACAGCCTCGATCATGGCTCTAATGGAAGTTAATGGTGTGCGCAGATCGTGGCTAACGGCGGCGATGAGATCGCGGCGAGCCTGCTCCATCTCCTTCTGGCGGGCAAAGGAGCGCTGCAACTCATCGGCCATCATATTGAAAGCTTCGGCCACGTCGGCCAGTTCGTCAGCCTCATTCAGATCAACCCGTACGGAAAAGTCGCCCAGCGCCACCTGGTGCGCCCCCTTTTGCAGCAGCCACAGAGATCGGGTGATATTACTGGCCAGCAAATAACCGAATGAGGCGGAAATGAGCGCCGCGAAGATCAACAGCAGCCCTAATAGTAAAAAATCGTGGGTAGAAACAAACATAAGTCTCGATGTGACGTAAATATTGAGGATAGCAATAACAATGCCCAGGCTATAGGCCAATAA
>JAGRBZ010001222.1 GCA_020433805.1 Anaerolineae bacterium | reverse complement strand
CATGGTATAGGGGGGAAAATAACCTCCAGTCTTGACCCGATTTGGTTCAATCAAAAACACTATTTTAAATCCGATGCATTTAGTCATGACTATATCATGCCCCCTACAGGCTTCCAATAGAGATTAAGTCCCAAATTAGAACCGGCTGCCTACTTTAAAATTTAAGCTCAGGATTTAGCTTGAACACGCTAAATCAACCGGTTTGAACGACTTAGATGCTGATTTATTGACAATAAGTGACTTATACCTCGGTTTTTGCGTAAGTTCTGAGCTTTACCATTGCTAAACTTGGCAACACCTTAAATTCTGCTATCATAAGATCACTGACCAGAATGTGGCCTTAAAGCGCGATAGACCGTCATACAGAGGAATTTACCAGATAGCAATGAATGCATCAATTCACTATACAGAACCCACAATTCATCCTGATTGGATAAATACACCGGCCGGTTTAAACAAACTGATCAATGTGTTATCAAATGAGTCGCTGGTTGCGGTTGATACCGAAAGCGACAGCCT
>JAGRBZ010001221.1 GCA_020433805.1 Anaerolineae bacterium | reverse complement strand
AAGGTCGATAAAGCGCTGGCACAGCTTAAGGCGTTAAAAACGAAGCTGGCTATTGTGTAAGGCAAAGGGGTAGGGGGTAGGTAGGCGGGATTAGAGGGGTACTTCCTTTCGTCTGGCACGTAAAACTCGATGACAGTTGCCATTTTGAGTAAATGAATAAATGGTGAATTGTAAATGATTAACAATTAATGGTGAACAGAAAAAAAACCTCACAATTCGCTATGCATAACCACAATTCACGATGGATCAGACGCTAATTATGGTTAAGTTAGCTATTCATAATCAACCAACGATTCAACCCACTAACCCACTAACCAACCAACCAACCAACCAACCAACAAACAAACAAACAAACAAACAAACAAACAAACTTTAGGAGTATCTATTGGACATCCAAGTCATCCAAGGCGGTATTCAAGCTATTGAAGCCGACACCGTCATTGTAAACGTTTTCAAGGGCGTAACCAACCCCGGTGGTGCGACCGGCGTGGTTGATAAAGCCCTCGCTGGCGCAATTGC
>JAGRBZ010001220.1 GCA_020433805.1 Anaerolineae bacterium | reverse complement strand
TCTGGTCAGCGCCGGTCACTCGCTGGCGACATTTGATGAAGCTCTGGCCGGAATGCGGGCTGGAGTAGGGTATGGGACTCACCTTTTCAACGCGATGCCGTCTTTGAGTCACCGCGAACCGGGGCTAGTTGGTGCGCTGCTCAACGACTCGCATAGTGTGGTTGGTCTGATTCCCGATGGCATTCACGTCCATCCGGCGATGATCAAACTGGCCTGGGCCGCAAAAGGCAGTGCCGGTATCAATTTGGTCAGCGATGCGATGGCCGCTCTGGGTATGCCGCCCGGACGCTACCAACTGAACGATTTTGAGGTTCAGGTCAGTGAAACGGATGCCCGACTGGCCGATGGTACTTTGGCCGGCAGCATTCTGCCACTGGATGAAGCGGTGCGCAATCTGATCGAATATACCGGCTGCGCGTTGAGCGAAGCTCTGGCTACTGTCACCACTACACCAGCTGCCCTATTGGGCCTCGCCGAGCAGCGTGGCCGTATCGCACCGAACTTGCTGGCCGACTTGGT
>JAGRBZ010001219.1 GCA_020433805.1 Anaerolineae bacterium | reverse complement strand
CACACCAAGCCACGGGTGCCGATACCGCCCCAATTCAAGCAGGTCCGGCAACAGGCGGCGCACCGTATCAATGGGAACGGCAAAGCCCACGCCAGCACTTGAGCCGCTGGGACTGAATATAGCCGTATTGATGCCGATAACGCGTCCGCTGCTGTCCAGCAAAGGCCCACCCGAATTGCCGCGGTTAATGGCCGCATCTGTTTGAATAATGCCCGTAATCGTGCGGCCATCTGGACCTTCCAGCGTGCGGTCCAGCGCGCTCACCACGCCAATGGTCAGCGTATTGCCAAATTGCCCAAACGGATTGCCAATGGCGATGGCGCGCTGGCCCACTTTTAGATTGTTAGATGTGCCAAATTCGACAGGAGTCAGTAGTTCGGGTGAGGCATCTACCTTCAATACGGCAATGTCGTTGCGTGGATCCACACCGACAACTTGGGCATCCAACACAGTATCGTCGCTTAGATTCACTTCCACAGTTTGCGCGTCTTCGACCACATGATAATTGGTCAGAATATAG
>JAGRBZ010001218.1 GCA_020433805.1 Anaerolineae bacterium | reverse complement strand
CGGAAATCAGTCTATCATAGCGCCCCTGAAGCGTCAAACAAATGAGCTATTTTCGGCCTCGGGGTTGCGGCCCTGATCGTAACAGAATCGGCCGCCCAACACGGTAGGGCCGATTCCACCGCAACGGGATGCATTGGGACGCATCTCAACTTGCGGGGCAGAGAGTACGTTCTGGGGGCGGATTGACGTCTTCATGGCGCGTTGACAACGTCCCGGCCATGCCGATTGTTCCACCCCAGCAAGCGCATCCCGTAGAGCGTCACCAGGAGCGATGTGCCCACGTCGGCCAACACGGCCATCCACATGGTGCCCCGCCCGGCCACGACCAGCAGAATGAAGACCAGCTTGATGCCGATGCTGACGGCGATGTTGGTGTGAATCGTGCGCAGCGCGGCCCGGGCCAGGGCAAAGAGGAACGGCAGCCGTCCCAGGTGGTCGCTCATGATGCTGACGTCGGCGGTTTCCATGGCCTGGGCCGTGCCGGTATGCGCGGTGCCCAGCGCGATGCCCACATCGGCCCG
>JAGRBZ010000121.1 GCA_020433805.1 Anaerolineae bacterium | reverse complement strand
GGCCGGTTATATCGACCAAAGCGGGGCGTTTGTCATCGAGCCGCAGTTTGATTTTGCCAACAGTTTTTCAGAAGGGTTGGCTTTAGTCGGTCTCGATGGATTGTCTGGCTTCATCGACGAAAGCGGGACGCTGGTCATCGAGCCGCAGTTTGATTTTGCCTTTGATTTCACAGAAGGATTGGCCGTCGTTGAGGTTGATGAGCAATTCGGCTATGTCGATCCCACGGGGGCCATCGTCATCGAGCCACAGTTTGATTTTGCCAACAACTTTTCCGAGGGGCTGGCTGCCGTTGCCCAGGATGATAAAATTGGCTATATCGACCAAAGCGGAGCGTTCGTTATCGAGCCGGAATGGGAAGTGGGTTTTCCCTTCTCCGAAGGATTAGCGTTTGTCGATGACGGTGAGCGGCGCGGTTATATCGACCAGAGCGGCGCGTTTGTTATTGAGAATGCGGATATTACCTTTGGCGATACCTTTGCTGAGGGTTTAGCCGCGGTTGAGATTGACGGTCAGTTTGGATATATCAATACCGACGGCGATATCGTCATCGAGCCAAAATTTGTTTCAGCCGGTGCGTTTGAGAACGGGCTGGCTTTTGTCTGGTTCGATAGTACGTGGGGCTACATCGATCAATCTGGTCATTTTTTGTTTCAGCTTTCGGTTACTGATTTAGCGTCCAACTCCTTTACCACCAGCGTAATCGATTTTTTACCGGCTGTGCCCACTGAGGTTGAGGCCGGATCGTGCTTTGCCAACTCAGCTATCACGCCGATAGACAGTGCCTGGCGCTGTACTGTAGGGGACGAAATTTTCGATCCTTGTTTGGTCGCCGATGATGGCGAGACGTTGGTGTGCGGGGCCAATCCTATTCTGGCTGAGGCCGGCTTCCAACTTGAGCTAACCGAGCCACTGCCCGAGCCGGAACCGGCTGCCGAAATTGAAACCACCGGCCAACGGCTAACGCCGGAGGCGCTCAGTAATGCCGAATATGCTTCGGAATGGACAGAGGAGGGGCTTGCGGCCCTTGTTGATGGCGTGCATACGGAACAAATTGATGAAACCGCTAGCAGTGAACTCTCCGTGAGTCTGGTTGATGATCTGGTTGTCTACGGCGATCTAAACGACGATGGCCTGGAGGATGCCGTTGTGGTGTTGGTTACGTCGTCCGGCGGAACCGGCGTCTTCTATGACCTGTACGCGGTGTTAAATGACGATGGCGAACCCCAGCCTATCATCCCGGTACTGTTGGGCGATCGCGTTATCATCAACAGTATCGCGATCAATGATGGCGAAATTACCGTTCAAATGATCACCCATCGACCCAGTGACGGTATGTGCTGCCCTACCTTGCCTGTAACCCTTCACTACGTTCTTGACGATGATCAACTGCATTCCAGCACTACGGCCTGGCTCATGGAGTTGTCTGATGGCTCGTACTGTAGCTTTGCCACGGGCGCAACCGGTTTGGTTGAGAAAAAACGGATAAACTTTTTATGCTCTGACGACGGAGCCGTTATCGGCGGTTTGCAGGTTGGTCCGGTGTGGAGCGCGGAAAAGGTGATTTTTGATGAGGAAGCGAATGATCCGTTCGCTATCAAGGAACAGAGTGAGGTCGAAATTCTTTCTGTGTGGCAGCCGATTAATCCGGCGGCGGTCAGCGCCGAAATCGGCCTAACTATCGATCAAATTAGCCTTGATTTAGGCGATGTGGCCCAAAGCATCCAAGGCCAGATTATCCCTGCCAACCCGTACAATCCCAATGTTCCGCCCCAACTGAACGGATCGCCGGCCCATATTCGCTTTGCCTTTGATGAGGAATTGTTGCCGACCTGGGGCAGCGTCTACCTGAATAGTCCGCAACTGTTGATTTATCCGGTTGAAGAATACCTGGCGATGTACGAAGCCAGCGCGCCCAACGCCGTAACGGATCGCATTGAGGCCTTGCAAACGCTACTCGCCGACCAACCTGAAACCGTGGATGAAGCCATTCCGGTTTTGCCGGGTCTAGGCGATGCCGTTCAAGATTTGCGAACGCAGATCGATTATCTGGAGTTTGAGCAGGGTCAGGGCATCCGGTTTGTTACCCACTATGCCCAAGATGCCAATCCCATTATCAACGAGACTATTTTTTACACGTTCCAGGGGCTAACCGACGATGGCAAATTCTATGTGGCGCTATACTATCCCGTTTCTACCTCAACCTTGCCTGACTCTTTTGATGAGACCGATGCTGCTGATGATTATGAAACGTTTCTAAGTAACTTTGAAACCTACCTCCAGGAAACGAATGAGATGCTCAACGGCCTCGACTCCACTGATTTTTCGCCTGATTTAACCGATTTAGATAGGCTGGTTGAATCGCTGGTGATTGAGGAGTAGTGTCGTTCTACAAAGTAGGGACATGCCTGCAATCGACTCAGGCATGTCCGTTTCTGACTTTTAGATCAAGCAGTAAAGGTGTTTTAGAGATGCCCGACTCGTAGCAATAGATTAACTGTTCACAGCGGCGCAAGATTTCATTTGGTGAAAGATCTAAGAGGGTCGGTAAATAGTGGCTCAAGTCTTGTTTTATCAGGCTTAAATTTAACATCGTTGGTGTTGAAATAGCAACCTCTTGAATAACGCCATGTTCATTGACGCAGTAGTCGTGCTTTAACAGACCGTAAGGCGTTTCAGCCAGATAGCTGCCTTCGCCGGCTTTTGGCGTAACCGGCAGCCGGTTAGGAACAGGTTGGACATAGCTGTTGATAATTGATTGAGCCTTTTCGATGGCGTGAACCAGTTCTAGCGAGCGGGCAGTTATCGAAGTAAAGGGATTAAGATTGGGTAAACTCAGTCCTGACTCTTTCAAAGCGCCTTTGGCTGCTGGAGAAAGATTCTGGAAATTATGGTTGAGCCGAGCTAATGGCCCCACAAAATAGTGCACTTCAGGCACATGCTTAAGGTGATGCCCGTTGCCATTGCCGTTTTTGAGTTCTTTGGTATGGCTAAAATAGCGACGAATATCCTCAGCATTTAGAATTGATTGCTTTGAAATTACCATCTGCCCCTCAAACATTGGATATTCCGTGGGATGGTGAAAAGCAATAAAATCACCGGCTGTCGTAAAATCAGGGAGATCAAAGCCGGCTGTCCATTTCACGGTTTGAAGCGCTGCTTGTAATCCCCAAGCCAGCTCATCTTTGAGCGCCGCAAGAGCGCAGTTGGTGGGCGTTTGGTAAAATCCACCCAAGCATAAACGGTTTGTATATTTATCGTCGCCACTGATGAGTTTACGCAAGGTCTGCCCAATCTGTCTCAAGCGCAGACCGCGGTCGATAATGGTCTTCAACGTTGGGTTGGCGGCCATGGCTACCGCGTTATCATAATCCAATAGTCGGGGCGCATGACGCAAATAGATGTGGAATGCGTGATTTTCAATCCAAGACGCACAATTTAAAAGCTTTCGCAAAGCGTGAATCTCTGTTGAAACGGTTATGCCTATTAATTTTTCCAAGGCATGCACGGTGGCAAGCTGGCAGGAGGTGGTGCAAAAGCCTTGAATTTGGGTCATAATATCAGGCGCGGCTTGAAAATCCTGCTTATATAAAAAGGTCTCAATAAAACGGGCTGTCTCAAGACGTTGCAATTGTAAATGGGTAACTTTTCCATTTTCGACCACAATATCAATGACATGTTTGGGCTTATTGAGAGACATTTGCGTTGTTGTGGCGGGCCGTTGATCTTTCATCGTTTGTAATCCTAAAGTCAATGCTCAAGCTCAATTCGATGATAATAAGCGTGTGTGACTTTCGAAAATGAGGGTAGGTAGTTGATAAGAAGAACTTTGGCAGAAAGTGTAAAGCTCTAGCGGTGTTTCCACATAGAAAGTTATCAAGACGTTGATTGTGAAAAATATCACGAATTGGGCCAAAAAAATTTTATTTCCTGATTTTCCCTATTTGATTATTGTAAACAGTGTAGCGTAAAACCAGGAAAGTTGGACTAGCCAGTTTAGCAGGAATAAGCCTAGATAGATGGCGAGTTTATTTTTTACTGTATACTAGTCACCTCGCTAGGTAAACGTTATTGATATCTATCGCCGGAAGCTCACAAGTTGTTTTTTACAGCGTTAGTTAGGCTGTTGGCGCATGGAGGTATATATCCTCGTTGCTTCCGTTAATTGTCTAATGGCATAAATGGGTTTATTATTTATGTCGGATTTACGATAAATCTCGCTCAATTTGCTGCCAAGCCACCCTAATACCCTCAGGTAGATCCAAACTTATAATAAAGCAGATACTGTTATGCACAATGAGGTGGTTTTTTCTTGCATTTTAGAGGCGCAGCTACCTGTAATATTTTAAGTACCCTAACAGAATAATGGGTAAAACATAAAAGAGGAGATATTTTGCAGTGGATACTATCTATCACGCTCTTGTCTTAAATCTACACCAACCATCGGGAAATTTGGAACATTTGTTGGAAAACGAAGAGTGGGAGGCTAAAGAAATTTTGTGGGCGCTCGACCGTATGCCTCGCTCGCTGTGGGGTTATGAAGATATCGCCCGGGTTCACCTTGCGCTTTCCGGCACGTTATTAGAAACGCTCTCTAGCCCGGAATTTCAAAACCGTGTTTATGGGATCATAAAAATAGGTGATTTACTATGGTATCTTCAAAACCATAAAATTTTCGAATTAGTGGGCACCGGCTATTACCACCCGGTCTTTCCGCTCATTCCACCAGCCGATTGGGAGGAGCACGTTCAACGCTGGATGAGTCTTGGTCGTCACCTTTTCTGGCGCGAAAATTTCGCCGGTTTTTGGCCGCCGGAAATGGGTTTCTGTATGGAAATGATCCCGATGCTCAAAAAGTTTGGCTTTCGCTATGTTTTGGTTGACAGCAAACACGTTGAGCCGGTCGAGTCGATGCCGTGGGAGGAAGTGCGCTATCGACCGCATTTGGCCGAGTACGATGGCCATGAGATTACGGTTGTTGTGCGTGATCGTGAACTTTCCGACGCCCAAGAGTCGGGTATGGAATACGGCTGGTTTGAGCACGAAATGCATGAGCGAACCAAATGGTGCGATTTCCCTCCGCTTATCACCACCTGTACTGATGGCGACAATGGCGGCTGGTTCCGCAATACCCATCCTAAGGGGAATTTCTGGTACGTATTCTATCGCGAATTTCTAGACCAAATTCGTAATGATTGGACCGTAGCACGCCCCACATTTATTAGTGATTATCTCGATAAGTTTGGGGCCGAAGGCTATGTAAAAGTCAATACCGGAGCCTGGAATACCGGCTGGCACAATGGCGTCGATTTTGTCCAGTGGACAGGTTCAAATACTCAAAAAGATGCCCTGCACCGCGTTCACGAAACCAGCGATGCGCTTCAACAACTATTTGTTGATGCCGGACCTTTTCCTGAGGATGCTCAAGTACGGTACCAACTCAATGAGGCCCATTGGCATTTATTAAGAGCAGAAACAAGCTGTAACTTCTTTTGGGGTGAAGCCTGGGTCGATCGTGCTCATAGCGATCTTGATGCTGTGTGGTTTAATATCGATGAAGTGAAGAAGCGGCTTTAGACGCTTTACAGTAGGTAGATCGTTTTTACTTGCAATGGATTGGTTTTGCACAAATACACGCTATCGACTAATATTTAAGCTTGTAAACTCTATGGGGCCTACGTGTGTAATACGTTTCCAACAAAGGAGTTAATATGTACATCGTAATGATCGCCTCTGAATGCGCCCCAGTGGCTAAAGTTGGAGGGCTGGCCGATGTAGTTTTTGGTCTTAGTCGCGAATTAGAGATACGGGGCAACGCCGTTGAAATCATTCTGCCCAAATATAACAATATGCGGTATGACCACATATGGGGGTTACAGCCGGCGTATCACAACTTAGCTGTCCCGTGGTTTCAGGGAGCCATCAATTGTACCGTTTGGTTTGGTATGGTGCATGGTCGAAAATGCTTTTTTATTGAACCGCACTCGGCAGATGAATACTTTAATCGTGGGCTATATTATGGGGCTAGTGATGATGCGCTGAGGTTTGCTTTTTTCAGCAAAGCTGCCTTAGAATTTCTGTTGAAGTCAGGCAAGCGGCCCGATGTTATTCATTGCCATGATTGGGAAACCGCTCTTATTCCCATACTTCTGTTTGAGGTCTATAAATACCACGGTTTAGAACATCAACGGGTTTGTTATACCATTCATAATATCAAACATCAGGGTATTTGTGGGGCAGACATTCTTGAAGCAACAGGTCTAAAACGCCTCGAATATTATTTCCATAAAGACCGTTTGGGAGACGATTTCAATCCGCACGCAATTAATCTCATGAAAGGGGCTATCGTTTACTCAAACTTTGTAACCACAGTTTCACCCCAATATGCCTGGGAAACACGGTTTACTGACCAGGGTTACGGTTTGGGGCATGTGTTACACGTTCATAAATATAAATATGCCGGTGTTCTCAACGGTGTCGATTACGAAATATGGAATCCGGAAATTGATCCCTATATTCCGGTTAACTATGGTCCGCTAACGGTTGAGAAAAAGAATCGCGATAAGGCAGCTCTCCGTGACCGGCTGTTATTGCGTCAAGATTTCAAGCCGATTGTGTCATACGTAGGCCGTCTTGATGCTCAAAAAGGCGTTCACTTAATTCGGCACGCCATTTTTTATGCCCTAGAACAAGGGGCGCAATTTGTACTGCTTGGCTCTAGCCCCGATGCGAGTATTAATGCCGACTTTTGGCAATTAAAAAATCACATGAATGATAATCCTGATGTCCATCTGGAATTGAGTTTTGATGAGGAATTATCTCACCTTATCTATGCCGGTTCAGATATGATGATTGTTCCCAGTATGTTTGAACCCTGCGGTTTAACCCAAATGATTGCCCTTAAATATGGTACTGTTCCCATTGTTCGAGCGGTCGGCGGCCTTGTTGATACCGTCTTCGATCGCGATTTTTCCAACAAACCCATCTACGAACGTAACGGCTACATCTTCCACCAAATCGATCACGCTGCCATCGAGTCGGCTATGAACCGGGCGATAGGTTTGTGGCGCGATTTCCCCGGCGAATTCTACAAACTCATTATCAATGGCATGAAATACGACTACTCTTGGAACCACTCAGGGGCAAAATATTTAGAGATATATAACTATATTAGTCATAAGTAATCCGGTAATCTGTTGACGGGATGACCCCTTTTGGTTTGTTAACACGCGCAGAAATGCGTCGGAAATAGGGTAGCTATAAAAAAGCTACCCTGCTTTAAGATTGTACTATTTTTATTCTTTGCATGGTCGGTTGTGTTGTTCAATGTTTCGATTTAGATACAACCGCCACAAATAGGAGGTTTCTTCTTATGAGTGAACTTCAAGAATATGTTGGTGAACTGCCTAACATTTCGGGTTCAGAAGATGTCATCGACAAAGTAATACAAGAAAGTCAGGGGAAAACTGTTTTTCTTAATGACAGTGGGATAGATTTTTCCAGCATTCGTAGTGCAGTTTCTGTAGCGCTGCATATGCAGCAGCCGCTTATTCCGGCCGGTGGTGATGATATTCGCACCGCAGAGATTATCAGCAATCTCAAATATATGATGGACAACCAGGGTATTGGCGATAACCACAACGCACCGGTATTTCATTGGTGCTACAAGCGGATGGGCGAATTTATTCCCCAATTGTTTGATGAAGGCAAACAGCCCCGTGTCATGCTGGAATATTCCGGCGTTTTATTTCACGGCCTGCGCAAAATGGGCCTGCACGACGTCATCGACAGTTTGAATCATATCACCAACGATCCCAACTATCGGCGCGGCGTTGAGTGGCTGGGCGCTTCGTGGGGGCACGCGGTTGCCCCTTCGACTCCGGTGCAAGATTATCGGCTGCACGTAAAAGCCTGGCAGCATCACTTTGCCGCCATTTTTGGTCTTGAGGCTTTGAGCCGCGTGCGTGGTTTCTCCCCGGCGGAGATGGCTTTGCCCAATCATCCTGATATTGCCTACGAATTCGTCAAAACCCTGAAAGAATGTGGTTATCAGTGGGTTTTGGTTCAGGAACACACCGTCGAGCAGCCGGAAGACGGCTGGACGCCGCAGCGTAAGCATTTCCCCCATTTGCTCAAAGCAACCAATTCTGAGGGCGAAACTGCCACCATTATCGCTATCATTAAAACGCAGGGCAGCGATACCAAATTGGTGGCCCAAATGCAGCCCTACTACGAGGCTAAAGGGCTATCCCGTGAAGATTTAGGCGGAAAGTCGATGCCGCCGCTGGTTACCCAAATCGCCGACGGCGAAAATGGTGGCGTGATGATGAACGAGTTTCCGCACAAATATTTCGAGGTCGTACGCGAGGCTTCTTGGTCAGAGATACCGCTGGTCAACGTAACCGAATATTTGGAATATCTGTTTGCCTCGGGCTTAACCGAAAAAGATTTGCCGGTTGTTCAGCCCATTAAACAAAAGCAGATTTGGGAGAACTTCAAAGCGGGTGACGGCCCTGAAAAGCTGACCAAAGTCATCGAGAAATTGAAAAAAGAAGATCATCAGTTTCACATGGACGGCGGTAGCTGGACAAACAATATCTCCTGGGTGCAGGGCTATGATAACGTTCTCGATCCGATGGAGAAAGCAAGCGCTCTATTCAGTGAGAAAGTCTTAAAGCCCGGTGTTGCTAGCGACGACCCGCGCTATCGTAACGCGCTGTTCCACCTGATGTCCTCGCAAACCAGTTGCTATCGTTACTGGGGCCAGGGTATCTGGACGGACTACGGCCGTGAGATTTGCCGCCGTGTGGAAGATATCCTCAACTACGATTTTAATGACGCGCCTGCGCCGGCTAAAGCTTCAAAGAAGTCCACGTCTAAGAAAAAGACAGCTTCTAAAACTAAATAATCGGTAAAAACGTTTTTCTTTAAAGCCCCGGTACTCCGGGGCTTTTTTTTTGCCTGCTGCCCTTTTTTGATTACTTGATACTTTCTTCACAAAGACTTTCTCTATTTTGAGGAAACCTGCGGATGCGCTACAATTCTACTGCCATTAAGTTAGTGACTAACACAGGCCCCCCTAGCCCCCCAGCGGGGGAAATTTGACGTCTTTCTCCCCCCTTTGGGGGGCCGGGGGAGCTTAACTTAATGGCCGTGGCGCTACAATTCAGAGACGTCAACAACGAGAGAGAAAGGAAACTAAAAATTGGCAACCGTAACAGTTGATGGGGCAGCGATAGCCTATGAAAATCACGGTGTAGGTGAACCGCTCCTCTTTATCCACGGAATTTACTCTTCTAAACAACAATGGGGCCAGCAAGTCGATTATTTCAAAGACAAATATCGGGTTATTACCTGCGACCTGCGCGGCCACGGTCAATCATCAATCACGCACGATCCATATTCAGTTTCGCTGTTTGCCAGCGATTTGATTGGTTTGATGGACGAACTGGGGCTGGAGAAAGTGACTTGTGTCGGTCACTCATTTGGCGGGTTGGTAGCCCAAGAAATGGCGCTCAGTTATCCGGAGCGTATGCGGGGCATCATCTTAGCTGAAACCTTGTACGGCTTGTCCTCAACCCCGTGGGATGCCGCTGCCGGGATGATGTGGAATTTTTGGTTGCCCAAAATGTTTGGGGTCAGCAATTACGCTGATGTCATGGCCAAATTTTTTGGGGTGTTTACGCCGGGTGGCGCAGATTACATTTACAAGGAAGTTAGCGAACATCTTAAGGATCAGACTAATCAAGAAAATATTATGATGGCCTCATTGATGTTTGATAGTCGCTGGCGGCTGCATCACATCGACTGCCCCACCTTGTTGATGATCGGGCAGTATCCTCACATTCCTCTGGTTTATATGCACAACTGGGAGATGTATTGGCGTATCTACGGGGCTAAGTTGCGCATTATCCCTAATGCCGGCCATTTGCTGTTTTGGGATAACCCTACTGCCTTCAATCAAGAAATGACGAAGTTTTTAGGAACGCTTAATTAGTATTGCAATCCGGCAGGAGATTGGAGATTGGGAGATTAGGAGATTAGCCTTACAAATCCCCTTATCCCCTTATCTCCCCATCTCCATTTTTAGTAGTGAGGAAGTTATTTACTTCTAAATCTGCACATCTTCTTCAGCCCAATAAGGCTCTCGCATAACCCGTTTGAGCGTTTTTCCGGCAGCGTTGCGAGGGAAATCATCCATAATGACCACCTCATTAATGCGTTGATAGCGAGCCTCAACCCGAGCGTTGATCCACGCTTTTAATTCCTCGGGGGGGATAGCGTCGGCCTGATTTAAGATGACCGCCGCCAGAGGCGTTTCGCCCCATTTTTCGTGAGGTATACCAAAGACGGCCACTTCGCGGACAGCCGGGTGTTGAACAATCACCTCTTCGATGTCTTTCGGGTAGACATTGACCCCGCCGGAAATCATCAAATCCTTTTTGCGGTCAACCAGATAAAGGTAGCCGTCCTCGTCCACATAACCCAGGTCACCGCTCCGAATCCAGCCGTCGACTACGGTTTCTTCCGTCAAATCAGGCCGTTTATAGTAGCCGAGCATCTGGATGGTGCCGTGGCCGGCAATCTCGCCGACCTCACCCACGGCGGCTTCCTCGCCGTCATCGGTAAAGATTTTTATATCGAAGAAGGGTGGCGGGACACCGACCGAATCGAGTTTCTTCTCGGCATCAAACTTGTCCAAAATAGTCACAAACCCTTCCGTTAGACCGTACAGTTCGTAAAATCGGCAGGGCAGATGCTTATCCAACAGCTCTTTATGGCGGCGATGCAGCGGAGCGCCGATCGAGCCAATCATTTCTAAAGATTGTAACGCTTCGGCGGAAAAGTTGGGCGCATTGAGAATGGCGATAATCTGGGACGGCACCAACATAACGTGGGTTACTTTTTCTCGTTCGACCGTTTCGATAAAATGGACGGGATCAAACTGCTGGTGCAGAATAAAGGTTGCGCCCACAAAAAACGCGGGGATGTACGTAACAAACGCCCCATTAAAAATAAGCGAGCCGGTATGCAGCACCACACTTTCGGGCATAATCCGGAAAGATTGGGCAAAAGACATGCCATACATCGCCCGGATGTGATGGGTGTGCATAATACCTTTGGGCAGACCGGTCGTGCCGCTGCTGTACATGATATTGTACAGGTCGTGGCTGTTAACCTCGATGCCACCCGGTTCGATGCCACTGACTGCATTAATCAGCGTTTGATAATCGTGGTAACCGGTCATCCCCCTCACGTCGGTCAATACATAGCGATTGGCCGCAACCGCCGGTAGCTTTGGTTTTATGGGGTTTAAGATGTCAATAAAGGCCGAGTTGGTAATCACCATCACCGCATCGGAGTCGCGCAGTAGGGTGGTTAATCCCTGGCCGCGTAACAGTGGGCTGAGCGGTACCACGACCGCCCCAATTTTAGCCACTGCCCAATAGATATCCAGCAGCTCCAGGCAGTTTGGCAGAATAACCGCAATCTTGTCCCCTTTACGGATGCCCATACCAAACAGCGCGTTAGCCAGCCGGTTAACACGATGGTTAAAATCCTTCCAGGTTAAACGATGGTCGCCGACAGCAACGGCAAGATGGTCTGGTCGATAGCGTGCGTGACGTGTTACCAAAGAGCCGATATTCATTATAGCCCCCGGCAATGCGTGGTAAAGGTAACTCTGGCCGATTTATCCATAGGTAATTGTCCCCTTACTCCTTTGGAAATGATTAATGGCATTATATTTGTGAGACGGTTGGCAAGCGAAAGTCAGGTAGCGTGGCGTGTTGACACTATTGTGTTACGAGGTAAATTTCTGATAGGTTTTCACAAAGTAAGGCGGAATTTTACCCCAAATTGCTCAGGATTCAAAGTCTCGCCTCCTGGAATAGAGTAATGCAGTAGAAAAAAATGTACACCTACTATACCGTAAGGCATCGCCAAAAACACTAACCAGACGACCAGTTTATGGCCTAGACAGATGATCAGTTTGGCTTATGCGGCCTCAATCGTTCTTTAGCATTTTGACCATATTCCCATCTTGATTAAAATTTCATCATCTTGATGACTAGACCCTCTCTTTTATAACGCCACCGACTTCCCATCCATAATAAAAAAAGGAGTTATCAAATGACAAAGGTCAATGTTGAAACCATGTTTGCTAAGGCCCAGGCCGCCTATCCTGAACCTTACCGTGACGGTGACAGCGTTTGGGAATTGGTTGATGCCTACGTTGCCACAAAAAATTATGCCTTTGATGGGCAGTTGGTTTTGCAGTCGCGTGTCGAAAAAGACGGCAAGATCACGTCGGTAACAACGTATACGAATTATATGATCGATGAAGAGGAAATGGAGTAACAACGATGTACATTGGTGATTATCTGGGGCGGCGTACCATCTACAGCCCCCAAGCGCCGGCTATTTTAGATACCGGCAAAACCCCCGCCTTACGCCTCACCTACGCCGAGATGAATACACGCGCTAATAAGCTGGCCAATTGGCTTCAAAGCGAAGTCGGCGTACAAAAAGGTGACCGTGTAGCTATTTTAGCCCAGGACAGCGTCGAGCATCTCGATCTCTTTTTTGCCTGCGGTAAACTGGGCGCTATCCATACCGGCCTCAACTGGCGGCTTCACTGGCGAGAACTATTGGGCATCATCCACGATGTTACGCCAACGGCTGTGGTGTATGACGATGCTTTCAAAGACGTCGTGGCTGAATTAGCCCAGGCCGATACCTCCGTCAAAAAATGGATCCATGTCGATGGCGACGGTGTCGACGGCAGCGTTTATTTCAACGATATTCTCGAAACCGCTTCCGACAGCGCCGTTACCTGCGAAAGCCTGGAAGCGGAAGATATCGCCGCGCTGCTCTTTACCGGCGGCACTACCGGCCTGCCTAAGGGTGCACAGATTAGCCACCGCCAGATCGCCTGGAACGGCTACAACACCGTTATCCACGATCTGGGCCATGGCGATATCTATCTCAATGTCTTTCCGATGTTCCATGCCGGTGGTTTGTTTGCCTACACCCTGGCTCAGACCATTTTCGGTGGCATGACCATTCTGATGAAACGCTTCGATCCCGAAAAGGTGCTGGCCACCATCGAGCGCGAACAAGCAACCATCTTTGCCGCCGTACCGGCGATGTATCAGATGCTCACCCAAGCCCCCAACTGGGCCGAGACCGATCTCAGCTCGCTGCGCTTTTGCACCAGCGGGGGCGCGCCGCTGCCGGTGCCGTTGGTTGAGCAGTATACCGAGGAAAAAGGCGTTCGCTTTAAGCAGGGCTTCGGAATGACCGAGTTTGGCCCCGGCATCTTTGCCCTGCCGCCCGAAGATGCCATCCGCAAGGCCGGCAGCATTGGCCGCCCCAACTTTTTTGTCGATGCCCGCATCGTCGACCCCGAAACCAACGAGCAGCTTGGCCCCAACCAGGTCGGCGAACTGCTGCTTAAAGGCCCCAGCATCTCGTCCGGCTACTTCAACAACGCCGAGGCCTGGGCTGCGGTTGTCGACGAAGACGGCTGGCTGCACACCGGCGATTTAGCCAAACATGATGAAGAGTGGTACTTCTACATCGTCGACCGTCTCAAGGATATGTTTATCTCCGGCGGCGAAAATGTCTACCCGGTCGAAATCGAATCGGCGCTGTATAAACACCCGTCCGTACTGCAATGTGCCGTCATCGGCGTGCCCGACGACCGCTGGGGCGAGGTCGGCAAAGCCTGCGTGGTACTCAAGCAAGGCCAAACCGCCACCGAAGCGGAACTGCTGCAACATCTCCAGGACAATCTGGCCCGCTACAAAGTCCCCAAATCGGTCGAATTTATGGACGCCTTGCCCATCTCCGGCGCGGGCAAAATCCTCCGCCGCGAGCTGCGGAGCCAATTTGTCGAATAAGTCGTTTCAAGACGAGTGAATAGCATGAGTCATTGCGAGGAGGAACGACGAAGCAATCTCCGCGTTCGGATAGGGGGATTGCTTTGCTTCGCTCGCAATCGACATGCCGAATTTACTTGGGATTCTAAAATCTTACACAATTCTTATAACCAAAGGATATAATACAGAAACAATGAACAACTTCCCTTTACTACCCGGCATCACCTCGACATTTATAGACACCCCCCGTCTTCGAACTCACCTACTCACCAGCGGAGCCGAATCCGGCCCCATCGTTATTTTTGTTCATGGCAATATCGTTTCAGCTCGCTTCTGGGAAGAAACGATGCTGGCCTTGCCGTCTCACTTTCGAGCAATGGCGCTTGATATGCGGGGCTTTGGTCAGTCTGAAGGGGCGGCGGTTGACGCCACGCGCGGGCTACGTGACTTCGCAGACGACCTGCATAGCCTTATCGAAACGCTGGAACTGGCGGCGGCGGAACATCCGCTGCATCTGGTCGGCTGGTCGATGGGCGGCGGGGTGATTATGCAGGTCGCCATCGATCATCCCGGCCTGGCTACGTCGTTGACTCTGGTTGACCCGATGTCGCCATATGGTTTCAACGGTACCAAAGACGCCAATGGGACTCCTTGTTGGCCCGACTATGCCGGGTCCGGTGGTGGCACCGTCAATCCCGAATTTATCAAACACCTGAACGCCGGCGACCGCAGCGCCGACACCGATTTTTCGCCGCGCCGCATCCTCAACCACCATCTCTTTAAACCACCGTTTCGAGCCGCACCCGAGCGCGAGGATGTGTATGTCGAGGGCCTACTGCAAAGTAAAACCGGCGAAGATAACTATCCCGGCGATCTACGCCCTTCCGAAAACTGGCCCGGTATCGCGCCTGGTACCAAAGGCGTGGTCAACGCCATGTCGCCCAAGTATCTGAATCTAAGCGCCTTCGCCGCTGTCACGCCTCGACCCGACGTTTTGTGGGTGCGCGGCGAGAGCGACATCATTGTATCCGATACGTCCGCTTATGATTTCGGTTATCTGGGCCAACTGAACATTGTTCCCGGCTGGCCCGGTAGCACCGTCTACCCGCCCCAGCCGATGGTGGCCCAAACCCGAGCCGTGCTCGACAGCTATCGTACCAACGGCGGCCGTTATCGCGAGGAAGTTATCGCCAACGCCGGTCACTCACCGCACATTGAGCAGCCGGAGGCTTTTCAAAAGTTATTCTTTGAGTTTTTAAGTTCGTAGAGTTCGTACAGTTTATAGAGTTTTTTGAGTTAATGGAGTTTGTAGAGTTGGTGGAGTATATAGGGATGAAGTTAATGCTGGAGCATCAAAGTTTACTTTGATCCCAACGCCGATGACAAAGCAAGCTTTGTCGCTCCTAGATTTCCATTCTCGTTGCTGTTGCGGAGCTTCTGTCTCACTCTCTCATTCTATAGAGCGAGAAATGTTTCTATATGCATGACTCCATAAACTCCATAAACTCCATAAACTCTACGAACTCAAAAAACTCTACAAACTCCAAAACTTACCGAAGGAGAATCCAATGTCCGACCAAAACAAAGACCAAGCCGATTTCGATCCGCTGGCAATGTGGAAAGAATGGCAAACGGCCAGCCTCAGCACCTGGTCTAAAATTATGTCCGAAACCGTCTCCAGCGAAGATTTCGCCCAATCGATGGGCCAATCACTGGACGATTACCTGGAAACCACCACACCGGTGCGTCAACAGGTTGAAAAAGCCATCGAGCAGTATTTACAGCAGATGAACATGCCCAGCCGCCAGGAAGTCATCAGCATCGCCGAACGTCTCACCCAGTTAGAGCTACGCATCGACGATATGGATGCTAAAATGGATGACATGCTCGACCTGCTCAAAGCCATCCAAACCAAGCTCGATAAACCCGAAAGCTAAACCATTATGACTTACGCAGTTCGAGACCCTAAAGGTTTCCGAAGTCACCTTTCAAGCAAAATTTTGAAACAATCGAGCTTGTATTTTGTCCTAAAGATGATTTATAAAACCTTTAGGGTCTGGTTTCTTCCAACTGCGTAACGCATAACCCTTTTATAATTCATCCTTCATAATTCATATTTCCCTTGGAGGTTCCTATGCCCAATTCCTATACCCCCGACCCGGCCGATATGGCCCAAACCCTAACCGAGGCGCTGTACGACTCGTTTGAACGCAATTTGCAAAGCGCCCGGATCATTTCCGAGTCGAATTCGATCCAGGTGGGCCAGACGCCTCGCGAGGTGGTTTGGTCGCTCAACAAAATGAAGCTGTACCGCTACCTGCCGACCGAACCGGTCGATCCGGCCAAAAAGAAGCCCGTGCCGCTGCTGCTGGTCTACGCGCTCATCAATAAGCCCTATATTTTCGATCTGCGGCCCAACGGCAGCTTTATCGAGTATATGGTTAATGAAGGGTTCGATGTCTTTCTGCTCGACTGGGGCACGCCCGGCCTGGAGGACAAAAACACCCGCTTCGATGACTATGCTGTCGAGTATTTGCCTCGGGCCGTGCGTCGTATGCTGAAAGTGGCCGACGCCAAAGAGTTTAGCATGCTTGGTTACTGCATTGGCGCAGCGCTGGCCGTGCTTTACGCCGCCGTTTATCCCCAGGCACCCCTGCGCAACCTGATCCTGCTAACCGCCCCGCTCGATTTTTCGAACACGGACGACAATATCTTTGCCACCTGGCTCGACCGGCGCTTCTTTAATGTCGACCGGATGGTTAACTCACTAGGCAACGTCCCGTCCGAACTGATTGAGTTTGGGGCGAAGATGCTTAAGCCCGTTGAAAACTTTGTCGGAGCCTACACCACGCTCTATTGGGATTTTATAGACGATCAGGAGTCGGTCGCTAACTGGCAGGCCCTGCAAAAGTGGATTCACGACGGCGTGCCGGTCGCCGGTGAGGCGTTTCGCCAGTGGGTGAAAGAGTACATTCGGGGTAATGAGCTTATCAAAGGGGAACACATCGTCAAGGGGCAGGTGGTTGACCTGGCCAACATTGAGGCCAACTTTCTCAACGTGGTCGCCAAATACGATCACCTGGTGCCGCCCCATCAATCGACCTCGGTGATGGATTTAATCAGCAGCGAAGATAAACGATTGGATATTATTCCCGCCGGTCACGTCGGGTTGATGGCCGGGCGCAATGCCCGCTACAAACTGTGGCCCAAACTGGCCGCCTGGCTTGAGGAGCGCTCGCAATAAAGATTAATCGTCTCTAATCAATACCTTGATACCGCAGTGCCAGCAGCGTAATATCATCAGACTGGGGCGCACCGGCGGAAAAATCGGTGACGGCGGTTTTTAACGCTTCGACCATGCTGGTCATATCTTTTTTAGCACACTGATTGAGAACGGCCGCTGCCCCTTCTACCTCAAAGAAGTCGCGCTCCGGGTTTTCGGCTTCGGTGACGCCGTCGGTGTAGAGCACCAGCGTATCGCCCGGCTTGAGAACGAGTTCGGCCACATCGTAAATCATGTTCTCCCGCAGGCCCAAGACCAGTGAGCGCGGCACGTCCAGCAGTTCGAACGCATCTCCGCTGCGAGCAAAGAAGGGCCGGTTGTGACCGCCGTTCATATAGGTTAGCCGCCCGGTGGTCACGTTGAGCAACCCAATAAACAGGCTGACAAACATACAATCTTCATTATTCTGGCACAACATCCGGTTGACCATCGGCAGCACCGCGCCAAAGGCTGCTTCGTCGCTAATGCCCATACGCAGCAAGGTAATAACCCTGACCATAAATAAAGCAGCCGGCATTCCCTTGCCCGAAACATCGCCAATAGCAATGTAGATGTTATCATTATCAAGGGCGAAGGCATCGAAGAAATCGCCGCCCACCTCTTTGGCCGGCTCCATCGTGGCAAAGACATCGACCTGGGGATGGTTGGGAAAAAGCGGCATCTTTTTGGGTAAGATATTAGCCTGAATTTTACCGGCGGCTTCCAGCTCTTTCTGTAGATGCTCGTAGCGCAACTGCTGCTCTAAGGTTTGCAGCGTCACTTCGTTATGGTTCCGCATCCGCTTCGACAGCATCTTAAGCATATTGCGCACGGCGGCCGGTTCCCGCATCAGCTTGTTCCAAAAGATTTCCTCTGTAAGCACCAGCAGATGGCACGCCTCTTCGGCGATGACGTAGGCCGATGTGCGCCGCTCTTCAATAATCGACATCTCCCCGATGCACTCGCCCGCTTCAATAGAAAAGCCTATCGTTGAATCGGCCGTGTCCAGACTAACTTGCAGGCAACCGGACATCACCAGATAGAGTTGATGATTTTCCTGTTTGGGGGCGATTAACACCTCACCAGGGGCTAACGTCCGAGCCGGGCACTCGGTCAGCAGGATTTCGATAAGCGAGAGCGGTAAATCTCTAAAGAGTTTGTGTTTCGCAAGCGAGGTGAAATCAAGGGGAGGCGTGGTAGCAGCGTCGACATTTTTTACAGTCACTTATTCCCTATTCCTCTACAGTCTACTCAATTCTAACTGTTCGACGGGTTCCCTTCCGGCTTGGCCGTGCTGAGAACCATCGTTAACACATTGCGTTGTTCTCTACGCTGATAATAGCATTCATCCGTATAATTGCGAATCAAATGGATGCCTAACCCGCCCTCGCCGGCTTCCTCCAGTGAGCGGGGAAATACAACCTCGGGCTGATGGAGCGGATTAAACGGTTTGGCGGTGTCACTAATTTCTAGGTGGAGAGTATTGACTAAATGGCGCAGTCGAATTTCAATGGCGCAGTCAGTCTCATCATCATAGCCATGTTGGATAATGTTGGTGACGGCTTCGGTTAAAACAAGCTCTAACTTAAAAGCAGCCTCGCCGGAGAGGGAGAGTTCGCCCGCCAACGTCTCGACCCACGTGCTCAGCTTAACCAACTCGGCCAGATTACTCGTTAGCGCTAAAGTATAGGTTCCCGGCTCCGCTTTGGACGCACTTGACGCAGTCACGCTCATCCTTTAAGCTCCGGCCATTAATCGGTAACGGCAGATTTGATGTCGGCAGTGGCGGTCTCGATGTCGTCGTAGATCGGCACGAGCTGATCGATTCCTGCCGAAACCAAAACGCCCTTGACCATCGACGTGGGCTTAAGCAAAACCATTTTACCACCCCGGCCTGCCAGCGCTTTGGCGTTACTCACCAGAATACGGATTCCGTATGATGCTATAAATTCAACCTGAGACATATCAACGATGACACCGGCTTTTTTAGAAGCCGTTTGAATGGTAAACGAGTCTTCTATAGCACTCGTCCCTTGAATATCCATTCGACCGATGAGCGTGATCTGTTTTATATCATCTTCCAAAGGGGTGACTTCGAATTTCATAATCCTCTCCTAATCCTACAACGAGACTTCGGTCTGAGAAACCAGGGTTTTGACTTTAGAAGTGAAAATATGCTCTTGAGTGAGCCTTTTTAGGCACGAAATTGATCGTATTAACCGAAAACCCTGGTTTCTTTCTCACGCTTATGTCGAAATCTCGTTAGTGTCTCTAAGTTTTCGCCATAATTTGAGCTTTTGTTTATTGCGTAGTGCGTAATGCGTATTGAGCG
>JAGRBZ010001217.1 GCA_020433805.1 Anaerolineae bacterium | reverse complement strand
GGCATGGTGCTGCACATGCATCGTGGCACTCCGTACATTTACGAAGGCGAGGAGCTGGGTATGACCAACGCCCACTTCACCAAGCTGGAACAGTACCGCGATTTGGAGGCCCTCAATGGCTATCGCCAGCGCGTGGAGGAAGCCAAGTGCCAGTCGTCCGAATCCATGATGGCCGCCCTCGCCCTCATCGGCCGCGACAACGCGCGCACCCCCATGCAGTGGGACGCCTCCAAATACGCCGGCTTCACCGCGCCAGACGCGCCCGTCGAACCATGGATCAGCGTCAACCCGAATCATGTGGAAATCAACGCGGCCGAGGAATTCGACGATCCGGATTCCGTGTACACGTTCTACAAGAAGCTCATCGCCATGCGGCACAACAGCGCCACCATCTCCACTGGCGAATGGCATCTGCTCGCCGCCGACAGCGATCAGGTGTATGCTTTCACACGCACCAATGTCGACGACACGAGTCTTGTCGTGGTCAACCACACCGACAGGACCGCGGCGCGGCCCTCGGA
>JAGRBZ010001216.1 GCA_020433805.1 Anaerolineae bacterium | reverse complement strand
CGAATTTCACGAAATGCACCCGAACATCAAGGTGTTTTACGTACCCGACCCCGATGATGTGGGCGAAAAAATGTTGTCGGATATGCGAGCCGGTACCGCCCCCGATGTGTTTCAGGGCTGCTGCGACTTTCTCCCGGTCTGGGCGCAGGCCGGCTACATGCTCGATTTGAGGCCGTTTGTCGCCGCCGACCTCGATCAGGCCACCATCGACGAATGGGACCAGGCTCAGTATCGCGCCTTTTTCACCGAGGACGGCCTGCAATTCGCGCTGCCGAAATATCACGGGGCGCTGGCGCTTTACTACAACAAGAGTTTGTTCGATGAGTACGGCGTCGATTATCCGGACGCCGCCTGGACTTACACCGACTACACCACCGCTATGCAGCGCTTGACCCGCGACCGGTCGGCGACGGGACAAGGCGGGTTGTGGGGTAGCATGGTCGATATCGACTGGGAGCGGCTTCAGGTTCATGTCAACGGTTGGGGCGGCCACCTGGTCGATCCCGGCGACTCCCGGCGCT
>JAGRBZ010001215.1 GCA_020433805.1 Anaerolineae bacterium | reverse complement strand
CGTGTGGCCGGGCCGGACCGCGCCCGCCGCGCCCACGAATTGGTCATAGTGGGCCGACTTTTTGGCAGTGGACAGGACAATGGCCGCGATGGGTTCACCGGTGCTGAAGCCCTGCTCATAGCCGCTGGTGATGGATTCGCTGCCATCCACCCGGCTGATCAACTCGGGCCCGGCGGTGAGCGCGTCGTGGTCCTCCTGGTAGAGCCCCGCGAGGAGAATCACCTTGTCTTGTTCGTTGCGAGGCGTGCCGTGTTTGTTGCTGCCGGGCCGCCGCCGGTCGAGATAGTGCTGAATGGCGGTGCGGCTGATTGTCACGCCGGGCGGGCAGCCGAAGACGATGGTCGTCACAGCCGGGCCGTGGGATTCCCCTGCCCCGGCCACCCCGAACAGTGGTCCACCAAGAATTTCCATGAGTTTGCACCATCTTGTCTATGGCCGCTAGTTGACGGCCGCGGTCGAGACGGCCGGCGGAAGGAACTTCGGTTCGTCGCCCGTGTCGTTCCGCTTGGTCCTGCGGCGGCT
>JAGRBZ010001214.1 GCA_020433805.1 Anaerolineae bacterium | reverse complement strand
CGTATGGACAACCTGCTGTCGTCGACCTATGCCTCCGGTGAGACCGTCGACGCGGTGCTGTCGCCCTACGACGGCCTGTCGCGCGGCATCATCTCGTCGCTCAAGGGCGTCGGCTACTACACCGACGCGCTGCCCGGCCCGGTCGTCACCGGCCAGGACGCCGAGCTCGAGTCGGTGAAGTCGATCCTCGCCGGCGAGCAGACCTCGACGGTGTTCAAGGACACCCGTGAGCTCGCCGCCCAGACGGCGAAGATGGTCGACCAGCTCCTCAAGGGCGAGACCGTCGACGTCAACGACACCGAGACCTACGAGAACGGTGTCAAGACCGTCCCGTCGTACCTGCTCGTCCCGATGGCCGTCACGGCCGCCAACGTGCAGAGCGCGCTGATCGACACCGGCTACTGGACCGAAGAGGACGTCAACGGCTGATCGCCGGCTGAACCAGGCGGAGTGAACAGACGCGATGGCCACTCGTGCTCGGTGCAAGAATCGATGCACGAGTGGCCATCGTCGTGTCTGAGCA
>JAGRBZ010001213.1 GCA_020433805.1 Anaerolineae bacterium | reverse complement strand
ATCGAGCCATGTTGATCGGCTTGCTCACGCAGATAGGCCGCCAGTTCGTTCAATCCGTAGCCCGAAGTCCAACCATCGAGAAAAAACCAGCGGTCGTAGGCTTCAAAGGGCGCTTGGGTGGGGTTGGTGAGGAGGCGTAGGTTGAAGGTGAGGGCGGGTAGGGAGCAAAGAATAAGTAAGAGGAGATAGAGGGAAACATAGTGCGTAGTGCGTAGTGCGTAGTGCGTAGTGCGTTGGAAAAGGGTTGCCAGCCCATCGATTAACGTCACGAAGCCGTAGCCGGCCAGGATGAGGGCGAAGGGGACGACGGCGAATAGGTAGCGGGATTGGAGATAGACGGTGATGATGATAAAGACGACGTTGTAGATCAAAATGGCGCTGAGGAGTAGCAACCCGCCCCGATGGCGGCGCACGAGGGTTAGAGTTGTGCCGAGTAGGGCCATTATCAAAATGGGCCAGGTCAGGTAGATGGTGTAATAGGCCCAAACCCGCTGAAGGTTGCCGGTCACCATTTCGGCAAACG
>JAGRBZ010001212.1 GCA_020433805.1 Anaerolineae bacterium | reverse complement strand
GATTTTGAGGCTAAGATTTTGCAGGACAAGGGCATTTGGGCCAAACCGTGGACGTATCTGACGATGCCGCTACGGGAGTTTCGACGGCGGTATGTGACGTTAGGGGGATATAAGGATGGCCGGGTAGGGCTTCAGGTGTGCGGGTTGATGAGTTGGTATATGTTTGTGACGTATGTCCGACTGCGTAAGTTGTATGGCGCGGCCGGGGAAGGGTATTGAGTTTGTAGAGTTTATGGAGTTTATGGAGTTTAGGGTTTAGAGAGCGTTTAGGAGGGCGGCGGCACCGTCACCGCTCAGATCGCGCATGTAGTTGGCGGCGGGGCAGGTTTAAGATCCGTCGTCTACGTACTCCAGCCCGGGTGGCGTCTGAACTTCCAAGCCGACGCGACCGTATGCGTTGTTGACGGTGCGCAGGATGAACCGCCGACCGGCATGCGAGTACGTGTGATCGACGGCTGAGACGCGCACCGAATCATCGAGCCAGCGTTGATAAACGACCGAGAAATCGAACTCATGGCGAATCT
>JAGRBZ010001211.1 GCA_020433805.1 Anaerolineae bacterium | reverse complement strand
ATCCCAGTCATCACCGTCTGCGCCTGGACGATCTACGTGATCCGGTCCTTCAGCAGCGCTTGCGCCAAGTTTGGCTGGACCCGCTCAGTCTCGATCCCAGCCAGCATGCCGCCCGAGTGACCCGGGCGATCAGCAACACCTTGGCGGCGTTAGCTCGTTCCCTGGAAGCGCAGGGTTATGCCGTGCCGCGCGTGGCCGGTTTTCTCATGCAGTGTCTGTTCACCATGTTTGCCGAAGATGTGGAGCTGCTGCCCAGAGAGAGTTTCACCCAGCTATTGGAGCGGTTGCGGGAGCAGCCGGTGCATTTCGTCGATGCCGTGACCGCATTGTGGCGGAACATGAACGCGGGCGGTTATGACGCCCGCTTGATGATAAAGCTGAAGCGGTTTAACGGCGGTCTGTTCAGCCATATCGACCCGATTCCGCTGACGGCGGCGCAGATTGAGTGGCTGCTCGACGCGGCTCGACAAGATTGGCGTTTTGTGGAGCCGGCCATTTTCGGCACCTTGTTGGAACGCGCCCTCG
>JAGRBZ010001210.1 GCA_020433805.1 Anaerolineae bacterium | reverse complement strand
CACAACTCTTGGGCTTTAAACAGTTGCGTCAAACCCAAAGAATAGTCGCCGAACCGTTGGTTGAGGTAGCCCTGAGTCCGCAGGCTGTAGGCCATACCCAACCGGTAGGGTTCGGTTCCGTTGCCGGTTGCCTCAGACAGGGTGTAAGCCGTTTCGCTGAGCGCCTGCGCTCGCTTCATGTCGGTATCGCTCAAGGCCCAGGCCAGCTCATTCAAGATATCAACTTTTTGGCATGTGTCCACCTCGGGAACGCTGTCGTAGTCGACCAGTTGGCGTTCCAACCAGTGAATTTTTTCCGTATCGGTCATCGCATAATGGGGTCATACGGCTGGAAAATTAGTTTAGAGGGGTAATTATAGTGAATCGGAAGAGAAGTAAAAACTCAGCATGAGGTTGTGGTTATGGTGACGAACCGACCTACTGCTGCATAACTCCTGAAGGAGGGTTTTCAGTACTTATACCTGTTGAAAAGAAAAGAGTTTTTTTATGACTATCCGGCTGCGCCCTTATAGGCATCCTTTATTTT
>JAGRBZ010001209.1 GCA_020433805.1 Anaerolineae bacterium | reverse complement strand
AGCTTTACGAAGGGCCAGCCGGTCTGAGGATCGCTGGCGTCGCGAAGAGAATTGAGGCCGCTGCAACCCAACCCCTTCGGCGGCGTCCCCACCGTGCCGCAGAGCCTCAATCGCTATGCGGCGACATCCGGGGGTGAGACCCGCACGTTGCCCCCTGGAACTGAAACCATACCCAACTATTTAATTGGTAATCACCTACAACAAATCATCAACGGCGACACGACCACCTATTTGTGCGACGACGCCAACCGACTAAAGCAACTAAACGGTCAGACGGTTTATATCTTCGACAACAACGGCAATCTCCTCAGCAGCGATACAATGACCAACACCTGGGACGCCGCCAACCGTCTAACGCTACGACCTCAACAAACGCTCTAACGCTCATTCACAATCGTAGTGAGCATAAATAATGGGCGTTCTTCACTCAATTTAAACAATTTAAACAAAGAACGCCCCGAAACACCAAGCCGTCGATAGATCCACGCCAGTGTGGAACCTCAACGAACTCAGGGTGAAAAAAAGGCC
>JAGRBZ010001208.1 GCA_020433805.1 Anaerolineae bacterium | reverse complement strand
AACGACGTTCGCCGCGCCCCGGAACGGGGGGATCCGCCTGCAAGGTCGCGTTTAAGCCGGCAATGAGCGCCTCTTTTTCGGCGGCGGTCAACTTTGCATCGGGGTGCATGATCAGGTAACTCTGCAAGGGCATGCTGTCGTTGCGTACGGAGCGAATGATCTCTTCAGCTTCGGCGTTGGGTTTATCCCACTCGGAGAAATTGAGCCGCTCGCGGCCCTCCGCAATATGGTTTCCGATAAACCAGGAAATGGGAGCCACGTAGCTGTCCCACGGCCAAGTCGTTTCGTTGCTGTGACAATCGTAACAGGCGCGTTGCGCCAGTGCTTTCGTTTCCGGCGCATTCCACACGATCTCCTGTGTGACCGGCGGATTGGTGCGATTGACTGGAATGAATTGGATCAAAACCAATAGCAGGACAATGGCAACGAGGGCCCACCATAACTTTCTCTTCACACGATTGCTCCTTCTGATATGTGAGCTTAACATCTATCCGAACATACCCGTTCTCGCGGGGGCTACAATTGCCTGT
>JAGRBZ010000120.1 GCA_020433805.1 Anaerolineae bacterium | reverse complement strand
AGGCTGCCAACCGAAGCCGAGTGGGAAGTTGCCGCTCGAGGCTCCGAAGGCCGTCTATTTCCCTGGGGTGATGATTTTCGGGCTGTGGAACTCCCGCGCTCAGGAACCTATAAAGTCGGTGGCAAACCGACCAACCAAAGCCCCTTTGGTATTTTCGATATCGCCGGCAACGTTTGGGAATGGGTATCCGATCCCTATGCCCCGCTAACCCACACCGATTATAAAGTGCTGCGCGGCGGCTCAAACGACTTTCTCAAAGACATGGCCTATCGGTTGCAGGGTGATCCTTCGCAGCCGACGATGGTGGCTTCAGCCGGTATTCGCTGTGCCGCCGACGAGGTTAACATTGTTGGTAATCAAACAGAACTGGCCGAAAATGTCTTCCTTGAAGACTCCTTTGGTGATCCGGGCAGCGGTTGGCCTATACTCGCAACCGGAAATTATCTCTTTGGTTATCACCCGCCCGATTTTTACCACGTTGAAGTTAGTGATCCGGAAGATTCCACCGCTGTCTCTCGTCCGCCCAACTTCACCGACGTAACGGTTGAAGCGGAAGTACAGGTTGACAACACCGATACGGCTGAAGGCGATTTCCGTTATGGCTTGACCGTCCGCCGAACATCGGAAGATGAGTATTATGCCTTTACCATTTCTTCCCGCTCCGGTTCCTGGAGCGTTCTAAAAAGCACGCCGAATGGAATAGAAGTTTTGGATGAAGGTCCCGTTGGCACGCTGCAAGGATTCGCGCCCCAAGGCTTTACCCCCAGCGCGTCCGATAATCTGCGGGTTGATGCTACCGGCAGTAGTTTAGAATTCTCCATCAATAATGAACTCGTCTCTCAAGTAAGCGACTCCGACTATCCCAGCGGCGAAGTGGGTTTCTATGTTGAAAACTTCGACGAACCACGGGCCCACATTCACTACGACTCGCTTGTTATTCGCGAAGTTGAAATGATCGCTGAGGATGCCGGTAACGCTACATCCGATGCCGATATTCTGTTCCAAGATACATTCGATGACCCGGAAAGCGGCTGGCAAGAAGAAGATTTAGAAGACGATCCCTACCGTGTGGGTTATCACCCTCCGGCGTATTACCACGTTGAGGTTAGTGACCCGGAAGATATACTCACCGCCACACGCGGAGACAGCTTTGATGATGCTTCTACCGAGGCCGACATCTTTGTTGACTTTACCGATACCGAAGACGGCAATTTTCGCTACGGCCTAATGCTGCGCCGTCAGTCTGAAGATGAATACTATGCATTTACAGTCTCCTCCCGTTCCAGTACGTGGGCGATATTAAAACAAACGCCCGACGGTTTGGAGCAGTTGGCCGAAGGCGAAGTGGATAGCCTAACCGGCTTTGCGCCACCCGGCTTCAGCCCCAGTACCTCCGATAAATTACGGGTCGATGCCAACGGCTCCGACTTTGTTTTCTATGTCAACAACAAGCCGATGGTTAGAATTCAAGACGACACCTACGCCAGTGGCGAAATCGGCTTTTTTGTACAAACCTTTGACGAATCTCTGGCCCACGTTCATTATGATAGCTTAATCGTCCGTAAAGTTGATCCGGCGGCTATCGAAGAAATCCCCTTGACAACGGCAGCCGTTGATGAAGAAGAAGATACCATTTCTATAGAAGCAGAGGCTTCGACTGAAGAAGAGACTCCATTAGAGACAGAAGAAGTTGCCTCGGCTGAACCGGCCACAGTTGTTGAAGAAGCAGAGACCGTTTCGGAAACCGTCACACAGGCGGCTTCATTTAACAGCAATCCGCAGAAAGATATGGTTGAGATTCCGGCCGGATCGTTTCTGATGGGATCAAACACCGGCGAACCGGACGAAACACCCGAACACGAAGTCTATGTCGACTCGTTTTACATGGACATCTACGAAATTTCTAACGCCCAATACCGTGCCTGTGTACAGGCCGGCGGCTGCACCCAAAACCAATTGGTTGACTCGGCCTCGATAAGTAACTATCGCGATGATCCGGCCTACGACAACTATCCGTCTTTGGGTATCACCTGGGATCAGTCCGTGGCCTATTGCCAATGGGCCGGCAAGCGCCTGCCGACGGAAGCAGAGTGGGAATATGCCGCCGGCGGCCCGGATAACTTCACCTTTCCCTGGGGCAACGACTTTGTAGCCGAATACTCAGCCGCGGTTGATGATGAAGTTCAGCCGGTTGATGCCTACGCCACCGATAGTAGCCCCTTTGGTCTGCGCCAGATGGGCGGCAACGTCGGCGAGTGGGTGGAAGACATCTACGACGCAAATTTCTATGCCAACTCACCGGCTGAGAACCCGCTCAATACCGTAGGTGACCCCAACCAGCGTCTTCATCGCGGCGGCACCTTCGGCAGCACCGACGCATCCTACTACACCACCAGCCGCCGCTTCCCCCGCGACCGTGCCGACAGCAAGGTTTGGATCGGCGCGCGCTGCGCTATGGATAAGTAAAACCACAGAAATATTGACTCCCCACTGCGGGGGTTGAGCCATCGCCCAACAAATGTTATAATTTTCTAACGGTTTCACATCCCGTAACAGCGAGGCTCACATATGACTCCCCACCAAGCACTTACCCAATATTTCGGCTTTGAAAACTTCCGCCCCGGTCAGGAGGAAGCCATTCAGCGGCTGCTCAATGGGCAGCACACGCTGCTGGTTATGCCGACCGGCTCCGGCAAATCGCTGGCCTACCAGTTACCGGCGCTCCTGCAACCCCATCTGACGCTGGTCATCTCGCCGCTGATTGCTTTGATGCAAGACCAGGTCGACAGCCTGACCGAGCGCGATATTCCGGCCACGTTTATCAACAGTTCATTATCGAGCTATGAGGTCAACCGGCGCATGCGAGCGGTGCGCGAGGGCCATATCAAACTGCTCTACATTGCCCCGGAACGGTTCCGCAGCCGCTCATTCACCCGTGCGCTGGCAAACACAAAAATCAGTATGCTGGCCGTTGATGAAGCCCACTGTATTTCGCAGTGGGGCCACGATTTTCGGCCCGACTACCTGCAAATCGGCCCCATCTGGCAGGCAATGGGACAACCAACGCTGCTGGCAACAACCGCCACGGCGACCCCAACCGTTCAAAAAGATATTGCCCACCTGCTGGGCATACCGAACGCGCAGCCCATAGTCACCGGCTTCAACCGGCCTAATTTAACGCTGCGGGTGGTTCACGCGCCCGATCTTCGCACCAAATTGGATACCCTGCATGCTCTCCTCACCAAAACCGAAGGCAGCGCTATCGTTTATGCGGCCACCCGCCGCAACACCGATGAAGTGACCGATTTCGTGCGCGACGTTATCGGCAAACCGGCCCAAGCCTACCACGCCGGTTTGGATCGAGACCACCGCTACCGCGTGCAAAGGGATTTTATGGCCGACCGGACGCAAGTGGTTGTGGCCACCAACGCTTTCGGTATGGGCGTCGATAAACCGGACGTGCGGGCCGTAATCCACTACAATATGCCGGCCACGGTTGAGGCTTATTATCAGGAGGCCGGCCGGGCCGGGCGCGACGGCCTGCCTGCCGAATGCGTATTGCTCTTTGCCCCCGATGATCTACGCCTACAAAACTGGCTCATCACCAGCGACACGCCCGGCCTGGACGATTTGCACCAGGTTTACACGCGCCTGCACCAAGCGGCCAATGATGATGAAGTTTACTTTTCGCTCGATGAACTGTCGCAGGTCACGGGGCTGCATCCGGTTAAAATTCGGGTAACGCTCAGTGAGTTAGAGCAGGCGGGAGCTATCTTCCATATGGGCGATCAAGGTCGCTACAGCCAGTGGAAAGTCAGTCCGCTGACCAATCAGGCCATCCAAGCGCGGGCTGATGCCATCAATCGCCGGGCCGAGATCCGCCAGAATTTATTGGAGACCGTACTCAACTACGTTCACCTAACCACTTGCCGTCGCCAATTTTTACTGGCCTACTTTGGCGATACCAGCCCACCCGCCTCCCCACACTGCTGCGACAACCACACCACTGACACTATCGATTCGCTGCCAAAAGCGGTGACGCCGCGTGATTGGTTCCCCCTGATTGTGCTGGAAACCGTGCGCAGCATGCAGTCACGCCCGGTAGGCCGCAACCGGTTGGCTCAACTGCTTAACGGCTCGAAATCGCAGAAGATAATCCAATTTGGGTATAACAAGCATAAATTCTACGGCAAGCTGACTATGCTCAGCCAACCCCAAATTATGCATCTCATCGATGAACTGATGCGGATGCGTTTCATCCGGCTGGCCGGCGGTGAACTGCCGGTATTGGATCTAACGGTCTCCGGCCAAAAAGCGCTCGATGCCCGAGCCGCCATTCCGATCACTATTCCCGGCATGGAAGCGGATCGCGCTAGCGCTGTGGCGCAGTGGCAAGAGAACAAACGCCCCAACACGGTTGATCAAACGCTGCACTTTTTCCAACAGGGATCAGCCATCGTCGACATTGCCGAAGCCCGCAGCCTCAAACCAAGTACCATCTACGAGCACCTGGCGCGTCTCATCCGCAGCGGTGACATTGATCTGTACGACGTCGTTTCCGCCGAGGTCGAGAGCCAGGTTCTGGTCGCCGTCGATACCGTCGGCAGCGCCTATCGTCTTGCTCCGATCAAAAACATCTTGCCGGACACCATTGCCTACGGCGAGATTCGATGCGTCGTCGCCGCCCACCCCGAGCTTCCTCAAACGCCAACACCACTTCTCGAACAAGACGCAGCGCCCACTCAAAACCGTGATACGCAGTCGACCAGCCCATCGCCGCCCGTCCAATCGCCTAATTTCCAACCAACAATCTCCACTCCCCAATCTCCAAGCACCAGTCTCCAATCTCCTTCCACCTCTCCGACCCAAATCATCATCGACGCCGTTGCCAAATTGGGCGGTACCTTAGGCCGCACCGGCTTGGCCCAATTTCTAAGCGGCTCGAAGGTCGCCTGGCTGGAACCATTCGCCCAACATTCGGCCTATGGGCAGTTAGAGCATCTGTCGCAAAAGGCGATTATGCACATGATCGATGCCCTAATTACCGACGGTCGGTTAAAACAAACCGGCGGTTTTCGACCCAAAGTTGTCATGCCGGAACATGCTTTGTCAACGCCAAACGCGCAGTCGGCCGTCCCATCTCAGCCACGTGAAGAGACCAACGAAAAAGCTGTCGAAAATGCAGGTGCTATCGAGGAGACACCATCTCCCGATCCGGATCCCGTTCTGCTCGAAACGTTACGGGAGTGGCGCACGGAGCAGGCACGTACCCGAAGCGTAGCGCCATTTGTCATTTTTTCCAACAAGGTTTTAGAAGCCATCGCTGCCCGGCAGCCGGCCACTGAAGATGAACTGTGTGCTATCCCCGGCATCGGCCCGGCGAAGTTGGAACAGTATGGACATGCGGTCATCACTATGGTAACCAGGCACAATCAACAAAACAGCACTCCTCAGCAGTCTAAGGATGAAGACAATACAGTTCAGCTAAAAGAATCGGCGGCGCAGTTATCGCCACAAACGGACCAAATTTTTAACCCATCTGCTGTTATTGAAGCGGTAGTTCAGGATTTGGGCGGTTTAATTACAACCGAAGGATTGGCCGATCTGCTTACGGCTGGACCAGAGGAAATTGTTTCTTTTAGCGATCACGACTACTTCGGCGAATTTTATGGCACACTGAACAAAGAAGCGATGCTATCTCATATTCAGCAAGAAATCGAAGCAGGACGGGTGATAGAGAGTACCTACGGGAAGTTGAGTATAGGGCGAAGTCGGTGATGCGGAGGAAAATAAGGAGGATGACGATAAACGTCCACCCTCCTTACCTAAGCACACCGATTTCCTATTGTAACCAGAACAAGCGTATTACTGCCGGGGAGTATGAATAACCTAAGGATGAGCTTTAGGAGTTAATGACTTACGTAAGCTTGTTACTGTTCCTCCTGGAAAAGTAATATCTGCCAAACCAAATAAATAGCCCGATGAGGTAAAGGTTATAGGGATAACGGTAATACCGGTATCCGTTGTAATTGTAAGTGTGGCATTAGTAGGTAGCGTTCCCGAAACATGACCCGGATGTACACTATGTGTTCCTGTAGCTATTACCCCCGTGTTTATCTGCGTTATCGTTTCTGATGACCCAACACCGCCTTGAGCGTCACCAAGATGATGGATTGTAACACCTACTGGGCCACCAAACCCAACCGGAGCAACATCTATATTACTACAACCTTCATATATATGAAGTTCTAAATTCGCATCTGTATCCCAAGTTAATTCCACGTTAAATGTTCCCGATGTTATAGTACATCCATTTACGGGGGTAGGCGTTACGGTATTAGTAGGAGTCGCTGTGGCAGTAGGCGTTACTGTGTCCGTAGCCATTACTGTGGTGGTAGGCGTTATTAGAGGAGTAGGGGCAGATACTGGCCCAGATGCTTGAGCATGGGCCGGCAATAAACCTGCTTCGATATTGGGTTTGGCCCACTTTGTTGGAATATTAGCGAGTACAACACCCCCTGTTGTAGCAGCTAAGACTCGCAGTAAATGACGACGATTTATAATTGCTTGTTCTGAAAGTTCTTGAGATATACCACTTTCACTTGCAATACAAGAACGTTTCTTAGCGAGATCTACACTTTGTTTACCCTTATCATTGAGATTGTCCTGCGTTGTCATTTCGTACTACCCTTTCTCTCCTATTATTAAAATTATTTAAAATTTAAAGTGGGATGTACCCACCAGATCACAGAAGGGTGATGGTGGTTGGTGGCATGATTTTTTGCTAAACTGCAAAAAAGGGGAAAGGAATTGTATACGATATTAAGACTACGTTTTTATTGAATAGTATCAGGATGATAGCGTAGCGGTTGGGACAAAAACGAGTGAAGGTTAAAACTTGGAGATGGACTGAGATGACTAACAAAAAGTCGAAATCAAAAAAGATATAAGTTGTATAACTATAACATTAAAAGCCGATTTTACGCAAATGAGTTGTGAGGAAGTAATACAAACAGTTGCAGGAAAACTGTTAACATCCTAACGAAACGCCATAAGACGGGGATTTTTGGTCGAGTTTACCATCAAGAACGCTTCAAAGCTATGAATTTGCTAAGTTGTTCTACGAATTGCGTATACTTATTCCTTAGCCTCCCACCGGCTTCGGTACCAACTGCAAGCGCGTTTCGGCGAGGCTCACCTTCATAGATAAATACTTTCCGCTACCATCCCCAGGCGAAGAAAATTCTACACTGGGTCAAGAACAAAACTCCTTTTTGCGATTTGCGTTGTCTTGTGGCAAAACACCAACGAAAGGATGTTACACACAACAGCTTATGCCGACCTTAAAACCCGGACAAAACTTATTGCTCAATAACCGTTTATGGAGTCTGTGGCAAGTCACGCCGCGTGAGGGACGCCGGCTCGATTTGGAAGCTATCGGCGCGTCGGAGTCGGCGCAGGGGATGACGCGGCGGTTGGCGGCGGTGCAATATGGGCTGGAGTTGTTCATCGCGCAGCGGCGTGGCGGATACTGGCGGGCCAATCTCGAACACGACTGGCAAGAAACCCGCAGCGGGCCGATTCTTGAATTTCACCCGGCCACCCGGCTCGATCTGCTTGATTGCCATACCCAGACACCGGCTCAAGGTGAGTTGCCCAATGTTTTTAGCTGGTCTTACTCACGGTGGGCCAAGTATCGCACCTGTTCCAGGGCTTACTACTACCATTATTACGCTGCCTGGGAAGGATGGCAGCCGGAAGCTCCGGAGCCGGTGCGCACGACCTATCTGTTAAAAAATCTAACCGCTATTGCTCCGTGGATGAGCACATTGGTTTACGAGAGCATCCGCTTTGCCCTGGCGCGTCTTCGGGCTGGTCAACCGATTGATAATAGCGATGTTGTCGCCCAGATGCATCGCCGGGCGCAGGCCGATTTTGAAAGCTCAAAAAGCGGACGTTATCAACAAAAACCAAACGCGCTAATCGGCTTTCAAGAGCATTACTATAACGCCCGGCTCGATGCATCGGTGTGGCGCTCGGCCTGGCAGCAGGCGGAGAATCTGCTGCAAACGTTTCTCAACGCACCGTTACATGCCGATCTACAGCAGTCCCCGGCCTCTACATTTTTGGATGTCGAAACATTGCATAGCTTCACATTAGCCAATACGAAAGTATGGGTACAGATGGATCTGGCCCGCTTCGATGGGCAAACGATCGAGATTTATGATTGGAAAAGTGGGGCTATCGATGCGGCTGAGGTACAGCGGCAGTTAGGGGTTTACGGCTTATACATACGCCAGGCTTACCCGGATTGGCACCGTATACCGATGAAGGGTATCGTCTATGCTCTGGCTAAAGATGAGACAATAGAGGTAGAACTCAATTCGACTACGCTTGAGGCTGTAGAGACGGAAGTGAAGGACAGCATCGCCGAGATGCGCCGTTTGTTAACGGATGCGGAGGCGAATTTAACGAAAATCGAGCGATTTCCGATGATTACCGATTTGACCGTATGCCGCACGTGCCAATATCGCGAACTATGTGGTCGGGCTGAAAATGAGCGTTAGTCGGATTCCTCGGAGTTCAACTCTTGAGCCACCAGGGCATCGACCACATTATTAATCAGCATCACAATGGCTGAAATAGATAAAAGAAAGATGATAGCCGGGATAAATGTGGACAGCACGATGATAATGGCGGCTCCAATAATCATGGCGAAAATCGACAGCGGGTGCCGACTCGTAATGATGAGGGCATTACGAATGGCCAGTTTAAAACTTGGGGTAGTTAGACGAGGATACATCGCTAACATCACCAACTGGAGAATTGTCCAAAAAAGTGCGAGCGATAGGATAAAAACTTGGACAAAGTTAGCCCACACGGCCTCAATACCGGAATAATAGTTGAGGTTGAGAAATGTGCCAAAGTAGATGGCTAAATTAATTATGGCCCAAATGTAGGCGGGTTTAAGCACCTGCAGGCCATAGGTAAACGGACTAGAGAACGAAATTCCTCGGCCCTCGCCAATATCTTTAGCGGTAAAAAAAAGGCCAAAGGTAACAAAAGGCCATGGCAAAATGAGAATAACGCTGAGCACCCACACCAAATTAAAAACCAGGAGTTTAAGCATTTCCTCCCAGATATCTAAACCGGTTTTTTTGATGATAGACCACACAACGCAGAAATACTCCCAATTGTTTGGCTGATAACGCCCAGAGTTGGATTGTAACATGGTCTAAGCGCTCTCCAAAATAAAAGCGAATTGGCTAAACGTCAATCCGCTTTTTGGGCTTGATAAAATGCTTATCGAACTATTATAGGAAAAAAGAGCGTTGTGATCTCTGGTGTATAAACGAGTTTGACGCTAACGGTTTCCGGACCAACTTGGGTATCTGAGCTGGTTTCGCCGGTGATGATAAGATTGGTAGTATAGATACCGTAAGCCGACGGACGCGTTACGTTGAGCGTATAATTGCCATAGGCTATAGAGGCGTTTAACCCGGCTCCGGTTTGGGAAACGGTTAACCACGATGCGCTGGGAGAGACATTAATATCCCAGGTGATGCTCTCCGTACTGACTTTGGAGACCCGAATTGTGTTAGATGCAGAAGCAACGCTGACATCATCCAGAAAGAAGGTAATCGTCCCATTAATGTCTCCTCCATTACCATATTGCACATCAACGGTAGCGTAGCTTTCTAAAGCATTCCAGGCATTGATACGACCGTATCCGTAATAAATATCGTATCCAGTGGTGCCTAAATCATCTGCCGTGTCGCGAATAATCTGGCGTATTTCGGTGTTAGAGAGACCGGGTTCGGCACTCCAGATAAGGCCGGCCAGGCCGGAAACGTGCGGGGCAGCCATAGAGGTTCCACTTGAGTAGCCATAATTCCCTATTACCGTGCTATAAATAAAGTCTCCCGGGGCTACAACATCCAGACCAGTTCCATAATTTGAAAAGGATGCGCGTACATCATTACTGTCGGTTGCCCCCACCGCCATAACCTGGCTATAGGCCGCCGGATAGTAAATCCCCGTATTCGCATTTCCCGAAGCAGCGATAACCAATACTCCTTTATTGGAAGCATACGCGACGGCATCTTCGAGAACATCGCTGCTTGCACTGCCGCCCAAACTCAGGTTGATTATCTTGGCCCCATTGTCAGCCGCATAAATAATGCCGTCGGCAACATCAGAGTAGGATCCACTACCACTTGAGTTTAAGACCTTAATCGGCATTAAGCGGACATTCGGAGCAGAGCCGGCTCCACCGGTGCCGTTGTTGGTACAAGCGGCTATGGTGCCGGCTACGTGCGTACCATGGCCATAATCGTCATCGGGATTGTTCGTATCATCAACAAAGTTGAAGCCGGAAACGATCTTATCGGCCCCATTAGAAACCGTACAATCAAGATCAGGATGATCGAGATCGATGCCGGTGTCCACAACGGCAATAATGAGATCACTGCTCCCTTGGGTAACCCCCCAAGCCGTAGGAAATTGGGCTGTAGTATAGGCCCACTGACCGCTGAAATCGGGATCGTTTGGAGTACCAAGCGCCCACGCCATATAATTCGGTTCAACAAACGCTACATTTTCGTCTCTACGCAAGGCTTCGATGGCCGATAACTCTCGGCCTTTCGGGACCTCGACCCGGACAACATTTATAGCCGAAACAGTTTGCTTTACCCGTCCTTGTATCCGGGCCAGTCCTCTTTGAGCGCTTCTGCTTCCTATATCCTGTTTGAATTTGATCAAAATTTCACCGGGCACAAATCCGGTACTGTTCCCATCGATTCCGCTGTGTGTCGCAGGGGTCGATGTATCAGGCGTGGTGACCGGTTCTTGCGCTGAAACCGATATAGCGAGAAAAAAACTGCTCATGATAAAAGTAATAACGACAAATTTAATTTTTAAGGTCACTGAATCACTCTTTTATAACTTTTGGACAGGAGTTCGTTGAATATAAGCAAGTCGGAAAATTATCTAGGGTCTGATTAGGTCTAAAAAGGGAGTCTCTAATATCGAAAAAAAGATGCGGGTAAAAGGGAGAAGCGGAAGAATTTTAAGATAAAATAAGCACGTCTATTGCCGCCAGAAGCGATACGGTTAGCGTATAGCCCGTAAGCGAACAGCAGGCAGTGGTTCACCGGATAAAAGGGCTTGATAGATGGCGCTAATCTCTTCGCCGGTTCGCTCCCACGAAAAATGACGAATGACGCGCTGACGAAGGTAATAGCCAAGGCGGTCGCGTTCTCCGGTCGACAGATCAAGCGCGCGATTGAGGGCCGCCTCCAAGGCCAAACTGCTAATCGCTGAGGCGTAGATGCCGCCATCACCTAAAAATTCGCGGCTCACGGGCGTATTGAAGGCAACCGTAGGCAGCGCCATACTCATGTAATTCAAAATTTTGCCGCTGCCTTCAGTGGTGGAAATTTTGGGCGCAACGGCCACATCACCCAGGGCCAGATAGCGCGGCGCATCCTGGTATAAGATTTTTCCGGTGAACGTCACCTGGCCGGATAAGCCCATCTCATCGACCATTTGTTGATATTTATGCACGCCGGGATAGCCCATCATCAGCAGGTGATAATCATCGCGCGTTTGTTGCAGCGATTTCAGCGTTTCCAACAGCAGATCAACACCTTGATAGGGCGTCAAGACGCCTAAGTAGGCAATGATCTTTTTATCGAGCGGCAGGCCTAACGACTCTTTAAGCTGTTGCTTTTCGGCATCGGAATAATGGCCGGCACAAAAGACATCGGCATTGACGCAGTCGGGCATGGGATAAATTTTGTCTGAGGCAACCCCAAACTTATCCTCCAGCAGGTTGGCGGCGTGCGTAGAACTGGTCAAAATAACCTGAGCTGCGTGATTGATTTTGGTTTCAAGCCAGTAAAAGAATTTAAAGAAGTGACTATCGGCCGGCAAAAAATTGTGGTCAACCATCTCCCCCGTCAAACTGCCCTGGTAATCAAAAATCAGCGGAGCACCGGTCAGCTTACTCAATATCCAGCCAATAAGGCCCCCCTCGTGAAGGTGGGCATGGATGATGTCCGGTTTGTGACGCAGGCTGTGTAAAATTGCCATTGCCGCCAGCAGAACGTCGAGATAAATTTTGTGACGTGAGGAACCTACGATAACACGATAATTGAAGGGCACGCCCCAACAGCGCCGAACCTTGATGCCGTCGATGTCTCGGCCATTGGGATAGGCCAAAATCTCGATATCATATCCCAGCTTTTGCAGGATGGTTGCTTCTTCTAAAATACGAACATGCGCACCGTAGTCGGCAAAAAACATCGTGGGGGACAGGGTGAGTACGTTCAGTTTTTTCGGGCGCCGATTGAAGTTAAATAAGATCACATCATTCTCCGCTGCAAATTTTACTGCATTGCCGGAGGATGAACAAATAGGGTAGGAGAAGCTTAACCTTGAATAAGCTTCAGCTTCTTGGCACGCCCCATACGTTTAATCGCTATCTCGCGGCGCATAGCCGTGGTGCGGTCGGGGTGTGGCTCACTATATACCAAACGCACCGGGGTACGGGAGCGGGTATATTTAGCCCCTTTACCGGCATTGTGGGTATCGATGCGGCGTTGGAGGTCCGTTGTCCAGCCGGTGTAGAGCGTACGGTCGGCGCACTCAACAATGTAGACAAAGACGGTCATGGGTCAAAGTTTCTATTTTTTTGAAGGATCACTGTCGCGTCGTCGAAAGCCGCCAAAGCCGATCATCTGCTGGAGGAAACCGGGTCTTTCGACTTTGGGGGATGCCAACTCCGGGTCGGTGAATCGACCCTTGTCAACATCAACCATCCAATTGGTGCGCTCTACGACAGCTTGGTCGATGATCTGAGCCAGCGTCTCCTCTGACTCGTGACCGGCGGCGATAAGCGACCGTAGCTGCTGCAAATGAGCAATGGTAAGATCGAGCCAACGGGTTAGGGAGTCACTATTCTCTAAAAAACCGTCGCGTAAGCTATCGGGATCACCGACGGCACCGGATGTCACCTGCTCAAACCGCTGGCCGGCCAGTTTGCGCTGCTCGCGCCACGTTTTTTGCTGGGTTAGCGTGCGCATCAAGGCAACGCTCAATAAAGTAGGAAGATATTCGGTAGCGGCTGTCAGACCATCGTGTTCAGCAGGATCGAGAAAAAATGCCTCGGCCCCCAGCAGGGCAATAATATCGACCATTAACTGCACGGCTTGTTCATTGGCTGAAGCGGAAGGAGTCAGACAATAGAGTTTGCCGTGAAAGAGATCGGCGGCGGCGTTTTCATATCCCAACCCCGTCGGCCGCACCAGGGGATTGCCGCCGACATAATGAGCGTGGTCGGGCAGAAGTTCTTCAGCCCATGTTGAGACGATGGCTTTACTAGCCGCCGTATCGCTAATGACAACATTCTGCTTGAGATCATCGGCGATGGCTTTTAAGGTGAACTGGATACCACTTAGGGGAATGGCAAGCATGATGAGATCAGCCTGATCGCAGGCGTTGATAAGGTTCCATTCAACCTTATCAAACGCGCCCAATTTAGCAGCGGCTTTCGCATTACCTAAATCTTTATCGTGAGCAACTAAGCGCAGCGACTCATCTTTTTGCTTAAGGGCCAATCCTAATGAGGTACCAATAACGCCGGTACCGACAATGGTGATAGTAAACGTACTCATAAAATGAGGTCCTTCTGTCCTACTTAATTCAAATTATCTGCCCACTGGAGAATTTCTAACAGCCTACGGCCATTATCTTCCGGTATGCTGGTGAGCGCAGCCTGGTGGTTAAGAATAAGCTCCACGGTGAGGGCATCGCAGTAAGCCGCTTTGGCCCAATCCGCACCAATGGCCGGATGGTGAGCATGAATGATAAATGGGCGCTGCCACCAGGGAAAGGATGAGGGATCAGGGATGATGGATGGGGGATTTGTATTACGAGCCGGTGATGGAGAAAGAGAGGTTGGGTTTGATAGACGGACCAAGAGTTGCGGTCGAAAAGCTTCGAGCAACACAATTATCACGCGGTGGATGAGTGGTTGCCCAAGCGATTTAGCAACATCGTGCAAAAGGGCAGCCTGGAGCAGAGCCGGATGCGAATGACCAGCCTGCTGCACCGTACGGGCTACGGCGATAGCGTGACGCTGATCGTTAGGTGACATGCGGTCAAATAAGCGACGCTGCGACGGCATCGTCAAGATTGAATTGACCAGATCTCTGTCGGAGGTGGAAAGTTCACCGCGCAATCCGCCGGCCCAGGCCGGAAGGTAAGCTTTAAGAGCAGCAAAAAATTGATAAACGCGATAGCGGGCCGGATGCGTAACCTTTGAAGATGTCATACCAGTTTAAATGAGGTTAAAAAGAAGTGCAGCTATAGTTTGAGATGGGTTAAAAATCAACCAATCTAAGATGGGAAACCCTACTAGCGGCAAAATAAAGAAGACTCCCAAGAAAAGCAGCATCCCATAACGCTGCATGCCCTCTAGTCGATAGGCTAGCTCATAAGGAAGTAAGCCTTTAAGAACTGTAAAACCGTCCAACGGGGCAATTGGTATCAGATTGAAAAAGAAAAGGGCCAGATTAATGAAGGCAAAGAAATATAAAACCTTATAAACATAATTGAGCAGAGCGAAAGAGTTGAAGGCTATCAGAGCCGAAGAAAGTGCATACCAGAGTATTGCACATAGAACTGCCAGAATAATATTAGAGATAGGTCCGGCAGCAGCGACAATCATATGCCCGGTACGCGGATTAGGGCGCAAGTAGCGCGGCGAAATAGGCACATAGGCCCAGCCCAAACCGACGAGTAACATAAGCAGCGACCCCATAAGATTAAGCTGAGCGAACGGGTTAAGCGTAATGCGCCCATTCTGCCGAGGTGTCGGGTCGCCCAGCCGATCGGCAACAATGGCGTGCGACAACTCGTGGATAGGAAAGGCAATAAGCAGGATTAAAATATGTGCTCCATAGCGGCTCATTGCAGAATTGAAGCTCAACATATAAAGGGCTAATGCCATACCGGCAGCAAACGTAATATAGGCCGTTGGCTCGGTAACAAGGGGCCTCAAGTTCTCTAACCAACTCGAACTTGAGGGCGGCGGGTTATAACTGTAACGTGGTGGTGTTCTCATAAATTTTCTTTCATTATTTAGTGCCACTATTATATCACGCGCCAAGTTGATTGCGAAACCTGGCCTGTTTATCTTCTTACCGTTATTATCGAAAAATTTGCTTCTTAACTCTATTGAGAGTAAATTTAGCCATAGGTGTGACCAGTTAAGATCCGCTTAGTCCCCCTCTTTTGATATTACCAGATTTTTACTGTTAAAACTTATACATTGTTAAATATTCTTAGCAAAACCTTAACCAAAAGTTGATTTACAAAGAGTAAGAACGTAATAAACTTTTAAGTGACCCATAATTAAATATTAGCTTTAATACACAGTTTGTACGCGTTAACAATCGAAAATATTATTTTGAAGTAACTAATAGAGAGAGGCTTCCACAATGACATCACGCTATGTAAACAATTTGGGGGTACTAACCAGCGGAGGCGACGCGCCCGGCATGAACGCTGCTGTGCGCTCTGTCGTGCGAACAGCTTTAGACCGCGGGGTGAAAGTCTACGCCATCTATGAAGGCTATCAGGGTATGGTCGATGGCGGTAAGCATATCCGCGAGATGGACTGGGGATCGGTTAGTAACATTATGAACTTAGGAGGAACGGCCATCGGTTCGGCCCGCTGCGCTGATTTTCGAACGCGAGAAGGTCGTGTAAAGGCTGCCAAGAATCTTATTGATCACGGCATTGACGGATTAGCGGTGATCGGTGGCGACGGCAGTTTAACGGGGGCCAACCTCTTCCGTGAAGAGTGGGTAAGTCTGGTCGATGAATTGGTAGAAACCAAACAAGTCACAAAAAAACAGGCTGGCAAGCATCCTCAGTTAGCTATTGTGGGCATGGTCGGGTCAATCGACAACGATATGTTTGGTACCGACATGACAATCGGGGCGGATACGGCTCTCCATCGTATCACGGATGCTATTGATGCCATTAGCAGTACGGCGGCCAGCCACCAACGGAGCTTCATTGTTGAGGTGATGGGCCGTAACTGCGGCTATTTGGCTTTGATGAGCGCGCTGGCAACCGGAGCCGACTGGGCCTTAATTCCGGAAAGTCCGCCCAATGTTGATGATTGGGAAGCGAAGATGTGTGAAATTTTGACCGCCGGTCGTAAGGCGGGCCGTCGCGACAGCATTGTTATTGTTGCCGAAGGAGCGCAAGACCGGTACGGTAACCCTATTACCTGCGACTATGTCCAGAAAGTATTAGAGGATAGGTTAGGTGAGGATGCCCGCGTTACTATTTTGGGCCACGTTCAACGCGGCGGATCGCCCAGCGCCTTCGATCGCTACTTGACCACACTGCTTGGCTACGCTGCGGTTGACCAAATATTAGCCGCTACCCCAGATACCGAACCGCAACTCATTGGCATGCGCGAAAACCGCATTACCCATTCGTCGTTGATGGACAGTGTGCGCCAAACCCACGCCGTGGCGGATTATATTGCAGCCAAAGATTACGATAAAGCCATGGAAATGCGCGGCGGCAGTTTTCGAGAAAATTTTCGCACCCTGCGTACCCTGGTCAGAGCCTTACCCCATCCCCCTGATCCCAATCAGAAAACTCTTCGCCTGGCCGTGATGCACGGCGGTGGCCCGGCCCCCGGTATGAACACTGCCGCCCGAACCGCCATTCGTTTAGGGCTAGACAAAGGCCATACCATGTTAGGCGTTGATGACGGCATCACCGGTTTAATACACGGCCACATTCGCGAAATGAATTGGATGAGCGTTCACGGTTGGGCACCCAAAGGTGGCGCAGAGCTAGGAACCAATCGGCGTATACCAAAGAAAAGCGAGTTTTACGCTATCGCTCGCCAGTTAGAAGAGCATCGCGTTGATGGTCTGCTGATGATTGGCGGCTGGTCGGGCTACCAGTCCTTATACCAAATGTACAACGAGCGAGAAAGTTTCCCGGCGTTTAACATCCCCATGATTTGTCTGCCGGCTACGATCAACAATAACCTACCCGGCTCAGAGTTGAGTATCGGCTCGGATACGGCGCTAAATAGCATCGTCGAGGTTGTCGACAAAATTAAGCAGTCGGCTGTAGCCTCGCATCGCTGCTTTGTGATCGAAGTAATGGGCCGCAACTGCGGTTACCTGGCCTTGATGAGCGGTTTAGCCACCGGAGCTGAGCGTGTTTATTTGGCTGAGGAAGGGGTTTCTATTGGTGATCTACAAAAAGATTTATCCGACCTTATAGAAGGCTTCCGTCGCGGTAAACGGCTTGGCCTGCTGATCCGCAACGAAAATTCGAACCCACTTTACACAACCAGCTTTATGGCTGCCCTTTTTGAAGAAGAAGGTGGCGACCTGTTTGATGTTCGAACCGCGATTTTAGGACACCTGCAACAGGGCGGCGACCCAACGCCCTTTGACCGTATTCAGGCTATCCGGCTATCGCGCCGGTGCATCGAGTTTCTTATTGAAGAGTCTGAAAAAGATAAACCGGCCAGCGCCTTTATGGGCATTAGAGGCGGAAAAGTTCAATTCTTTAGCATGGACAATTTACCGCATATGATGGACGAAGAGGTTGAACGACCGAAAGAGCAATGGTGGCTGGAACTTCGTCAGATTGCCCGCGTCATGGCTCAACCGGCCCCCCAAAGAAGATAAGCATCTTATAAACACCGAAAAAGCAAAAATGGGCGATCTCGATGATAGATCGCCCATTTCGATGCTATTGCCATCGATCTGAACTTATGCTATAATCACCCTTAACAACTGCGACGGAGAAAAGTAATCAACTATCCGGTCTCAGAGACGTGTCGGTTGGTGCGAGACACGCCCGGAAGTTGCCGAATTCCACTCCTGAGTTGGCGGCGATGAGCCGACCCGGTTGCGCCCGTTATCGCGCCCAGAGATTGCGGAAAGTACGACTTTCTGCGAAAAAAGGTGGCACCGCGAGTTGAAACCTCGCCCTTTTATAGGGTGGGGTTTTTTGTTTTCAGAGTAGCAGGGTTACATAAGGTGATATTAAAGTTGCACTTTTAACTTTGCCATCTATTACCCTGTAACCTTGCACCTTGCCACCTTGTGACCCTGCTACTCTGCAACCCTGTAGTTAACTTTTTAGGAGACACGTATGATAGACTTAAATTTTATTCGAGAAAATGCCGAGTTCGTCAAAGCGCGATTGATCGATCTGAATGTTGATGCTCCCATTGATGATATTTTACGGCTCGATGAGCAGCGCCGAGACTTGCTAAAGGAAGTTGAAGCGCTGCGACAGGAACGCAACACCGGCAGCAAGGCCATCGGCCAATTGATGCGCGAAGGTAAAAAGGACGAGGCCGAAGCCCAGAAAGCCCGCATGAGCGAGATTGGCGACAAAATTAAGGAGTTGGATGAAACACTGCGCCAGGTTGAAGCCGATCTGCTCGACAAGCAGCTCTATGTGCCGAATATGCCCGGCCCTGATGTGCCGGTTGGCCCGAACGAAGATCACAACGTCGAAGTTCGACGCTGGGGCAATCCGCCAAAATTCGATTTTGAACCGAAGCCCCACTGGGATTTGGGCGAAGATTTAGACATCATCGATTTTGAACGCGGCGTCAAAGTCAGCGGGACTCGCTTCTATGTTTTCAAGGGAGCCGGGGCGGCCCTGCACCGGGCGCTGACCAACTGGTTTATCGACACTGGGGTGCGGCAGCACGGGTATACCGAAATCTACCCACCCTTTATGGTTCGTGAGCAGGCGATGGTCGGCGCAGCCCACCTGCCCAAATTTCGGGACAATATGTATTACGACGCCGAAGAAGATTACTGGTTTATCGGCACCGCCGAGGTCCCCCTAACCAACATCTTCGCCGACGAAATTTTGGAGGCCGAGCAACTGCCTATTCGCTATCTGGCCCATACCCCGTGTTTTCGCCGCGAAAAAATGAGCGCCGGACGCGACGTACGTGGCATTAAGCGCGTCCATCAATTTGAAAAAGTCGAGATGTACCACTATACTTTGCCTGAAAATAGCTACGATCACTTAGAAGAGATTGTCGCCAATGCCGAAGATTTGTGCCGACAACTCAACATTCCGCATCGGGTTCTCAAAATGTGTACCGGCGACTTAGGCTTTGCCGCCGCCAAAAAGTACGATGTCGAAGCCTGGGTGCCGGGGCCGGACGGCCAAGGCGAGTGGATGGAGATCAGCAGTTGTAGTAACGTGGTCGATTTTCAAGCCCGACGGGCCAACGTCCGCTTCCGCCGCGAGGCGGGAGCTAAACCGGAATATATCCATACCCTTAACGGCAGCGGCCTACCGCCAGGGCGAGTGATGATCGCTGTTATGGAAAACTACCAGCAAGCCGACGGCAGCATTGTGGTACCGGAAGTACTGCGCCCATACCTGGGCGGGCTGGAAGTGATTACGAAGTACAATTTGAGATAGTCCTATGGAAGAATAGACCGTTAAAAAAAAAAAAAAACTTGAGCAGGTTCTGACTGAATATAAAGATAT
>JAGRBZ010001207.1 GCA_020433805.1 Anaerolineae bacterium | reverse complement strand
TGCACGAAGCGCGGTATGATCCTTATTTTGCCGAAAAGATGCGGGCGCGGGGTTATAATGAAGAAAGCTGGGCGCACGGTGAGGCACTGTTGGGGGAAGCCAAGGCAGCCGGGCGGGCAAAAGATAAGGCCGATGCGGTTAAGCTGGGCGCGACGGATGCTTATAAACAGCAGCGGGAGCAGGCCTGGGAGCAAAGCAGCGCCTTGGCGCAGGCGTGTACGGTACTGTTTCAGGGAAAAGCGGAATGGTTAAGTGAATTGGGGTTGCATGGCCGGCGTAAGGACGGTGACGGCACCAGCCGTATTTCGCGCCCTTTGAAGACGGCTAACCTGGATAATGTGGTCGATTGGCAGCGACGTTTGTTTGAGGCTGCTCAAAACAATCCCGGAATTGCTTCGATTTTGGCGAATAACGGGTTCCCGGACGATTTGTTAGTTCAGGGTGCGGCAGCGGTGGAGGGACTGGTGCGCGCTAATAATGTGCAGGAGCAGGCTAAGGAGGCGGTTGTGCTGCGCCGGAAGGAACGGGAT
>JAGRBZ010001206.1 GCA_020433805.1 Anaerolineae bacterium | reverse complement strand
AAAAATGGTTCCTACCATCCGAAAAGTCATTCCTACCATTCGCCGAACGATTCCTACCACAAAAAAATGACTGCTACCATCGGAAACGTGATTCCTACTGTCGAAAAATGGTTCCTCCATCTTTAGTCGCACCTGACGTAATGGCGGATTAAAATCCGGTGTGTATGGGTGGCGGATATGTATCCGCCACCATCAAAAAAATACGTTTTGTAGGGCAAACTTAAGTTTGCCCTACGCTATTAATCCTGCCTATTCGACATCACTTGCCGCAGGGTTGCCCTCAGCTCGGCCAGATTTTGCTGGACAAGGTCGGGTTGATGCGGCGCGTTGGGAATATCTTCGGGTTGCGTTTCGCCGCTTAAAACCAGAACGGTTTTAATTCCGGCTGCGCCCAGAGCAATATCGGTATAGAGCCGGTCGCCGACCATGCAGATTTGTTCGACAGGCGTGGCGGTGCGCTCGACAACGGCTTCGATAATCGGTTGGTGCGGTTTGCCGACAATGACGTCGGGCCGTTTGCCGGTCGAGGC
>JAGRBZ010001205.1 GCA_020433805.1 Anaerolineae bacterium | reverse complement strand
CGTAATAAAGAGAAAGGCAACGCTCATTGTGCCGAAAAGTTCCGAAAATTGCTCGCTGCCAAAGGCCAGCCGAACACAAAGCCCATAGATAGCGACCATAATAAACGTAAAAAGAATTGGCACCACGATTTTGAACTTTGACACAATCTGTTTCCTTTGCGTACGCGCTGACGGTTACCTATGGCCTTATCTTCTGATTTTGCATTGCAGTCAGGCAGGAGACGTCACCATTTGTGGTAGGTGAGGCGTTTATAGCGATACTATCCTCTTTTATCACGGAAGTTCGAAAGTTAACCTCAAGCCTGTCATTTCGTAGCCGGAGGCGGAGAAATCCCTCAGGCATTCCCATACATGAAGCATTCGCAGGAGGAATATGGCGATGTCGCTTCAAATTTTTCCAGCCAGACCTCTTTTTATGGGGTTATCATAGGGATTTCTCCGCGGAGTTTATCCTGAGCGAAGCCGAAGGGCTGCGAAATGACAAGAAACACATCTATTTCCGAACTGAGCAAACCACGATGCTAGGCATC
>JAGRBZ010001204.1 GCA_020433805.1 Anaerolineae bacterium | reverse complement strand
TTACTCCCCTTCCTCCGCTTGGCTAGTGGGCATTTCTAATTGTCATCGCTGGGTAATTATAGTTGTCGTTGAACACATATAGAGGCCCAATAGACCTCAAATGGCTATGACTGTAGCAACGCCGATAACAACAGGCCTATCGAATTCAACGTAATTCCCCAGCCTGTCCCCACACCTAGATTACTACACTTTCACCTTCATAATTCATCCCTCATAATTCATAATTCAGCAAACCTCCTTGACCCGCTTCTCTATCTGTTGTACACTCAACAGCAACAATTACCTCATTTTTGCACGGAGCGACCAAAATGAGTACAACCATCACCATCTCAGACGAAATAGCCCAACATTTGCAAAGCTTATCATTTGACCAAGCTAAAAATATCGATGAAAAGCTCAGAAAGCTTTTATTTGCTGAATACCGACGACGGTTGAGCCACTACAGCCTAACTGATCGCCGTCTTTCCGAGAAATATAAGATGAGTTTTGATGCTTTTGAGCAAAAACAAATGACAAAACAGCAGGGGTAT
>JAGRBZ010001203.1 GCA_020433805.1 Anaerolineae bacterium | reverse complement strand
TCGAGAAATTCCAGCGAGTAGCGTCCCACCGGAACTTCCGCCGCCGCTAAAATGAGATGAAGATCAGGGGTAGCCAAATCGCCCACTTGGCTCAAACTCATCGGATTGTCTATGGGATAGATAACCGTCAGACGGTTACGAACAAACGCCTGTTGCGTACCGCTGATAATCCGCCCGGTTTCGATGGCAACGTCCATTTGACTGCTGTTGGCGCTGGCAAAGACATCGGCTGGTGCGCCCTGGCCCAACTGCTGAGCAAGCTGCTGCGACCCGGCAAAATTAAATGTAACGTGTACACCCGGATGAACAGCCTCGAAATTCTGGCCGATTTCGGTAAAGGATTCCGTCAGCGAGGCCGCCGCAAACACAGTGAGATCAGCCGGCTCCAAAACCGCTGGTGGGGTCGATGTCTGGGCTAGCAGTAATTCAGCCTGTTCACGGTTGGGAATGCACAACTGCCATCCGACTTCAATGATGTCGGCGTTGTCAATCAGGGCAAAGGCATCGTTAATGGTGTGCTGTTGGTTGGT
>JAGRBZ010001202.1 GCA_020433805.1 Anaerolineae bacterium | reverse complement strand
GCTCCGGCCACAATTTTCGCCGCCGCTGCCTCGGGAATGACGCCCAATCGACCCTGCACTTCAGCCAAAGCGGCTTCCACCGTCAACATATCACGGACAAATTGCTGATCGGAAAAAATATTCGCCAAACTCGGATCGCTGAACAAGGGGGCATATATGGTTGAGTCGGTCGGTGAAAAAGGCATGCGTCGCTAGTACCTATTACTGATGATGTTAGGAATAGGGAGGAAGGGAAGCTTTTCCCCTACTACCTACTACCTACCCCCTACCCCTTTAGGGATTGAAAAACACCGTCTCTTGATCCCCTTGCAAGTGAATGTCAAAACGGTAGGTCGGGACATCACCGAACTCTTCGCGCTGGGCAATCAGGGTGGCCCGTCGCTCCGGCGGGACGCTGTTGAGCAGTGGATCGTCGGCGTTAGTGCTTTCGTCGGAAAAGTAGAGGCGGGTCAGGGCGTGAATGAGCATGCCCCGTGAGAAAACGCGTACGTTGATGTAGGGCGTTTGCGCGCCGGCAATGATGCCCGGCTT
>JAGRBZ010001201.1 GCA_020433805.1 Anaerolineae bacterium | reverse complement strand
CAACGCAATTCGTCGGGGCCTCGGGGCCGAGTCGGCTGGAGCCATCTTCGCCGGACTCGGGGAGACGTCTGGTTGTACCTGTCGTCGCTGACGTCAGGATCAGCGGCGATTCGATCGCGTCGATCGGCGTCGTCGGCGGCGACCACCGAAGGCGAACGCCCCGGCGCCGATCACGCCGACACCCATGCCGGCGCCACAGGGATTGTTATTGCCGACGTTGTCGTTCCCGTCGTTGTCATTCGTATCGTTGGCGTCGTTGTTATTGTTGTTGTTGTTGTTGTTGTTCGTGTCGGTGTCACCATTGTTGTTGTCGTTATTGTCCTGGTCGTCCTGATTGTCGGCGTCGTTGTTGTCGTCCGTGTTGTCGTCGGTCGGTGTTCCCGGATCTTCCGGCGTGATGTCGGCGTCGAGGCAGTCGAACACGCCGTCGCCGTCGATGTCGGCCAGGTCATCCAGTCCGGGGCACAGATCGTCGCCGTTGCAGACACCGTCGAAGTCGTCGTCGCCGTCGGGGCAGGTTTCGACACCGCAG
>JAGRBZ010001200.1 GCA_020433805.1 Anaerolineae bacterium | reverse complement strand
CCACCTGTATTTCACATAAGGTATAAACACAGTCAGGCAAAAAAAAAGAGGAGATACCTATCAACTTAGCGGTCAGTCGGTATCCCCTCACACCAACAAGGCTGCTGATGCAGTTTGCGCTTGCATCAAGCCGCTTGCTGTTTTGTTATTATACAGTTCCCAGGCAAATCGTCCAAGGAACGCCAAATCTCTTTGACAAAAGAGTTTCATTAAGAATCTAACAACCTTACCGAATTCGAGGGAGAATTAAATAATGGATATTTTTATGGCCGAACTTTTCGGCACAATGATACTAATCCTACTAGGGGATGGCGTTGTTGCCAACGTCGTATTAAGTAAAAACAAAGGTGAAGGCGGTGGCTGGATTGTGATAACCGCCGGCTGGGGTTTTGCCGTAGCGATGGCTGTATATGTAACCGGCTGGGTCAGTGGTGCGCACCTTAACCCAGCTGTAACAGTTGGGTTAGTAGTCGTTGGGGGTACAACTCCAGCGGGAGATCCGGTAGTTAACCACTTGATTCAATACTTAGCA
>JAGRBZ010001199.1 GCA_020433805.1 Anaerolineae bacterium | reverse complement strand
GGCAACGCTCGGGCCGGACCTTGTCCATCAACTGGCCGTTGTGGGCCGATGGCGGGATGACGGTCGATGACGAGACTGCGGCCTGGCTGACCCGCCAAACCGGCCTGACCGCTCTGGAAACCTCAGCCGGGCTGGCCGCCTTTGAAGCGGGCCTGGCCCAGGCGGATATCACCCAACTGCTGGTCAGCAGTGGCGACCGGCGGAAATTTAAGGTGTACCTCAAGGGGCTGGAACAAGATCAGATCATTGCCGCCAACCAGACCGTCGCACTGACCACGACTCAAAAGGATCACTTGTTTCAGGCCACTGAGCGCTATCTCAAAGAACGGTTGTCAGGGTCGTTGAAACTGCCGGTCACACGAATGGCCTCGAATGACGCCTGGGAGATGTACGGAATTGATTCAGTGATGACTCTGAACCTGACCCGGCAGTTGGAGCAGGATTTTGGCGAATTACCCAAGACGCTCTTCTTTGAGTATCAGACACTGACGGAACTGACCGGCCATTTTGTGGCGGCCTATCCAGCCCGGCT
>JAGRBZ010001198.1 GCA_020433805.1 Anaerolineae bacterium | reverse complement strand
AAAGCCGGCTGTGGTTTCGCACACGCGTGGCTGAGGAGTACCCCGTTCGGGTCGCAGGGTCACCGGTTGGGTGACCACCGCTCCAAAAACGGTCATGTCAATTAGCCGTTGGTAGCTCTGACCGTAGCCGCAAAAACCCGATGCGATTAACACCGGGCTAGATAGATTCAACCCGGTTTTGTGACGAGGTGCAAGTTCAATCAAAGGTAAAACTTTCCTTGAAAAGTGGTGGATAGTTGGCTGGTTGGATAGTTGGATAGTTGGCTGAAAACCAACCAACCAACCAACCAACCAACCAACTAACTAAACTTCTACTTCGGCCAGATCAAAGACAGGACCGTCAAGACAAGTCAATTTGGCACCTGTATTCGTATAGCGAGTACAGCTACAGCAAGCACCAACGCCACAGGGTAGCGGCAAATCGGTTAACAGGCCATAAGCAAACCCGGTTGGAATACCAAAACGTACAGCCTCGGCTTGGGCGCGAATAGCCCGGTAAAGGTGAGGCGATCCAATGGCGCACACCCGGTCGG
>JAGRBZ010000011.1 GCA_020433805.1 Anaerolineae bacterium | reverse complement strand
TCAACACTTTCTGACTCATCTGAAACCGAAAAAACCTCGGACCCTACTTCATCTCAATCGCAAATCGGACCAGCCGGCAAGGATTTAGTAACGGTATTGACGCATGAACCACTGCAAACCCTTGAGCCTTATGCGATGGTTCGGAAACAACCCGAAGCGAGCGTGGCCGTCCATATTTGGGATACGCTTACCAGAGTTGATGATGATTTAACTTTGATGCCGCTGCTGGCCAAAGAGTGGAAACTCGTGAATGATAAAATGTGGCAATTTGATTTGCAGGAGGGGGTTCAATTTCACAACGGTGAGCCGTTTAATGCCGCTGCGGCCAAATTTTCTTTGGAACGAGCCATGAACCTGCCCACTTCTTTGAAAGCAATTGATATAAACACAATCATAGAACGGGTCGAGATCGTCGATGATGACACGCTGCAAGTTTACACAGTTTCTCCCCAAGCCAGTTTACCGTTCCTGCTGGCCGATATTCAAATGCTGCCGCCTGTCTATTACAGCGAAACTTCAGAAATTGATCTACTGGCTAGCCCTGTGGGTAGCGGGCCTTATCAGGTAACAAACTGGAGCTTGGGGGAACCATTAGTTTTAGAAGCCTATCCAGACTATTGGCAAGGTCAACCTTCTTTTTCTACAATTATATTTGATAGCCTTGACCAGATTGATGAGCGTCTGGCAGCTTTACAGTCAGGGCAAGCCAATATCGTAACGAACTTGACGCCGGATCAACAAGTGCCCCTGGCCGATGGCGGGCAGGCTGAGTTTGTCCCCGTTGAAAGCACCAAACGGCTGTTTATCGGCTTGCGATCTGATCCTGGGACGCCGCTGGCCGATCCACGGGTGCGGCAGGCCCTCAACTATGCTGTCGATGTCGAGGCTTTAGTGGCTGATTATCACGCCGGGTTCGGCCAACGGTACGGCAATTGGGTGTTATCGGCTGATGCCAATCCCGCTTTGACGCCTATTCCTTACGATCCGGAAAAAGCCAAAGCCTTGCTGGCCGAAGCCGGATTTGAGAATGGGTTTCAAACTACGCTTGATACCCCTGAAGGTCAGTATCTCAACGACGGACAGATTGCTCAAAGTATCGCAGCCCAGTTAGCCGTTGTTGGCATAGATGTAACCGTTCAATCGTATGATTGGGAAAGTTATGTCGCTAATCGTCTTATCCCTCGCAAAACAAGCCCCATGTTTCTCCTGGCGCTGGCCTCGGAAGGAAACGCTATTGTTGATACCCAAAATCTATCTTTCTCCTTCCCTTTTAACCCTACAGAATGGCTAAATGCGGACTTTGAGGAAAATTTACGGATGGCGCAAGAAACCTTCAACAGCCAGCAGCAGCAGCGTTTGTTGCATCAGGCTCAGACCGCCGCCTATGAAGATTCGCCCTGGATTTGGCTGTGGCGACTGTATGATTTCTACGGTGTAGATACTGAACTGGATTGGTCACCTCGCCCCGATGGTTTAATTTATCTCTATAAACCGGTCTCGGCAGATGATGCAGCAACGGCTGATGAAGAAGTAAACTGACCGAAAGTAAACCACGTTAAAAGCGGAAACCGGCTTTAAGCTGGCTTCCGCTTTTTTACTTTAACAGCGTCTGTTCAGCAGACGAGATGCGCGGTGATTAACCGCAGTCACTACGGCATATTGATCCACATCAGCGGTCACCGGAAGTTTTTTATTGGCAAACCCACGCCTGGGGACCGGTTTCTCCAAAGTTGATACTGGTTAGCACAAGGTCAAAAATATCTACAGTTTCGTCAAGGTTAATATCGCCCGTAATGGTGGGGCCACTTTTGCCAAAATTTATCCCTATTGTCGCGGCATCTGTCACATCGACAATCTCATCGCCGTTTAAGTCTCCACTGAGCAAGGTCACCGTCTCTAAACGTATAGCCTGTCCTACAGGCGTAGATATAGAACAACTGGCCGATAAATAATCATCAGTTTCGGCCATAACCGAGATTGGCCCGGCTGTAACAATATTATTTAAGCTAAATTCTCCATTGGCATCGGTTGTTATTGTTTGCCCATTGGCCGTAACGGTTACGTTGTCCCAGAGGCCCTCCTGACGACCAGCCAGTTGAATTTGGCCGTTAACTGTAACTAAAATTGGATCATCAATCGGCGGTACAGTTGGTGTTGGGCTTGGTTGCGGCTCAATAGTTGGCATGGGCGTAGTCGTGGGGTCAGGTTCTGGGGTTTGAGTTTGGGTTGGGGTCGGGGTCATAGTCGGATCGTCGGGTGGGCCACTAGCAATGGTTAATTCCAGGTTTTGGATTTCAACACGAATTGACTGCGCTGCTGCGTCACTTACCTTTACCTCGCTCAAGGTGATGTTGCTCGTTCCGGACTTATCTTTAGCAACTGCATCTATGGTGACCAGTACGATATCGCCCGATAGTCCGGTCGGCACTCCTTGCTGGCTGGCTGCCAACTGAAGTGAGCCGGTTTCATTGTCGATTGCATTTCTTACCACAACGGATAGTTTTGGATGAAATGTGACTTTGGTAATTTCCATGAGCGTTTCATCGAAATCGAGATTTGTCTGTATCCCATAAATTTCACTGTCGAAAAGATCATTTAAGCTTATTTCAAGCTGGTAGGCTTTATTCACCCCTACAGAAGTCGGACCATTAACCTGAAGCAATGGCTCTATGGGTGTGGGTTGAGGTGTGGTGGTCGGCTCCGGATCCGGTTCTTGGGTTGGTGTCAGAGTAGGTGTCATTGTTGGTGTGGGATTCTCGATGGGATCAGGTGGTGGTTCGCCTTGCGACAGGAGCAGTAGTTCCGTTATTTGGGCATCAGCAGTTACGTTGGTTGACGGCTGGCTGGACAGCCCGGACCATTCTACGGCCGTGACCTTGTAGTTACCGGCAGATAGCTGTACCTGGGCCGGAAATTCGGTATACAGTTTGGACGTATTTGCTCCTTCAACCAGGTAGCCTTTAATTTCGCGGTGGTTGAGACCAGGGGAGATAACCAAACGGTTGTCGTCAACCAATTCGAGTCGAGGGGTGTCGGGTAATCGCGAGACAGCCACATACAAACTTTGCCCATACTGCTGGCTCAATTGGTTGAGACTGTAAGAGCGACAGGCAAAGTTGGTGACCACAACCCCGCTCCAGGTGTCCTCGATGGCCGCTTCAGTGCCCAATACGCCTTCTTGAATCCCCTCAAAACTGGTTGCTGTCTTGGATTGATAACTGACCAGATGATGGCGCACCGCCAGGATACCCTGCTCCGGAAAACCGGCAGTCGAGATAACCGGTACCCGTGAGCCAATCTTACCGGTCAGTTGGGTGCTGGAACATTGGGCAAAATCGTAGTTGCTGACAAAGGCAACCTTGGTGCCGTCGGGACTGCCGTGCGCGTTGGGGTCGCCCTGGTTGCCGTCACCCGGTTCACTGTCGATGATTTCGGAGACATTGTGGGTCAGGAGGGTGGCGGTTCCCTTCTGCAAATCGAGCAGGTTGAGGTAGCCTTCGTTGCCGGCATCGGCCAGCAGCCAGCGACCGGAGTAGCCCAAAGGAGCCACATCGCCACCGGGGACAGCCGGGGCATTGACCGACTGCCAACTGCCCCAGCGACCCTGCCCCAGGTAGCGAATTTGTTTGGGTGGACTTGCATTGCCCATCACAAAATGTTCGCCGTCACCCAGCCAGGCCGCGTGAGCACCTCGTGAGAAGTTGGCATCTAACAGCTTGGCTTGAGTGCGGTTCTGGGTCGGCGTGCCGTCAAAGGGCATAGCCCACCAACCTTTGCTGCGACTGCCGCTGCTTTGGCGGAGTTTGAAGACAACGACATCATACTTGGAACTGGCGCGAGGTTCAGAGGCATAGAGCCAATCGTCGGTTAGTTGCACAACCTGGCCATTGGGTTTGTTCTCAATGCGGTACAGTTCGCCGGTGTTGGGGCGGTCGTTGCCACTGCCGGGATAGCCACCGCCGGTTGCCAACAGATAGTCGTCATCGTGGCTGATGGTGCGGGGATAGCCGATAGTATCACCCTGAGCGATGAGGTCGGTTCGGCCGCTATCGAGATTGAGACGGTAGATGGTTCGGTTTTTGTAGTAGAACAGATGGAGAGACGTACGTGCCCAGGTTGGTTTTTCAGCACCGGCAATGAGTTTGACGGTTTGGTTGGTGGCCAGGTCAAAGATGCGCAAGGTGTCATCATCGCGACTGGCTATGTAGCGACCGTCAAAGCTGAATGGGTCTTGGAAGTGGTAGGCCAATTCTGTCGTCGTGGCCCAGTTGTTTTCTATCCGCCACATCTCCCCCACTTCCACTCCCTCACTCTCTATCTCAAATGCTTCCCGCATCATTTCCCTATCGATCAGGGGCGAAGGAATTGGTATGGGCGAAGGCAAAGATTTAAGTGGGTCTGGAGAAGGCGTAGTAGGTGGCGTAATGGTTATTCGTTGCATGGGTGCGGTTACTGTTGAACGCGATAACGCCTCTTCTGTTGACCTAATATTCGATTGTTTGGTTATACGCACCCCATAGGCAGCCATCATTGTAAGGATGGCTACGCTACAGACGATTAACACCCACTTTCGCACGGGATTAACTTACAACCATTATGAGCATGTGCGGGCAATTACCCGTATATTTTTTCAGCAATTTACCACCATCGCCTGCTTAAAGCCACCAGTTTAGAAGAATTACCGACGCTACCCGAGCCAGCCATAGATACTGGTAAAACTCTATTCTGAGACACATTTTCGAGACTGGCATAGTGTGGCGAAATTTTTACACTAACACTGCTAGAGGCTAAGCTTTCAACATCTTTAATAATAGCGACATCGCCTTTACCCAGCCGCCCATTGTTTAACGCAGCTACGGCCGAGGCCAGTCCCTGATCTGTAGTACCAGATAACACCAGCGTGTAGTATTCATCAGCCAAGGATACTTGCTGAATTAACCCTACATTTTGGTCGGGATCCGGTAATAGAATGACGGTATCCAATACCGGGTCCAGCAAATCAGAGTCGGGGACAAACGGTTGAGGCAAATCGCTATTAATAGCCCGCAGAATTTCATTTCGTGAGGGTCGGCCAATTAAAATAGTATGTTGAGTGGCTAAATCTTGTGGAGAAACGTTATCGGCAGTTAAGACATCTAGCGAGATATAACCACCAGCAGCAGCCTGCCCCAAATTAACAGCAAGATCCGTGATGGCTTGTAACTCTGTTACGTTAGGCCGAGGTGGCACAACCAAAGCCAGGTTATCCAAGTTTACATCTTGATCATAGGGATAGGGGAACAGGCTAAGATCGGGTTGCAATTCCTGGGCCTGATACGGCAATCGAATAAATGAATCGCTACGCACAACGGTCCATAGTCGACGGTCACCCGCGGTTAAACATTCGTCGTCATTAGCGCCAAAATGCATTTCCAATTGAATTTCTAATCGATTGCGCCCAGACTCAAGCTGCCAGGTGGGTAGTTCAACTTGCAACAAGCCATTGACAACATTTGACTCGTCAAGCACGGTTGCTCCAACCGGCACACCATTTAAAAGAACATCCATTGAAGATGAAACCGGATCAACTAACTGCGAATGGTTGAACGAAATAAAGGCTTGTGGGGCCTCTATTAGCTCAAAGCTCTGCGGCAAAAAGAAATCAACCCGTAAACTGCCACGGTGAGCGCCATAAACGACTTGATCTTCATAGTCGAGACTATTGAACGTCAGATCAATTTCACGTTGCTGCCCTTCCAAGGGGACAGGCGGCAGCACATCTTGTACAATGGCTACCGGCCCACTCATACCTGGAAATTGAATATTGCGGTTAAGAGCCTGACTGGCACGAGCCAACCCCTGTTCAGACTGACCAGACAGCACGAGAACCATCCGGTAGGGGTTCCAGGGCGATTGTAGCTCTTGAATAATGCCGTAGTCGGGCTGGATAATTCGGTTATCTAAAGCCAGGGGCAGGGTGAGTTCGTCGAGCAAGCTATTTTGACCGGCTTCACCAATGACAATAAGGTTATAATTTTGTCGAATCTCATCGGTAACAGAACTATCGACAGTGCTGGTAATGACAATGCTCTGGGCACCGGATTTACCCAAACCGGCGCTAACCGTCGCTGCTGCGGACATATCAGCCGCAGAGGGATTCTGAGGCAACACGATGTATGTTTCAGCGGGGCGATAACCACGATCGACAAAGGGCCAGGGATAATCGCCTAGATTAGGCTGCATTGGCAGCAGTTGATACGGAATATTAAAGGTTGACGTATCAAATATGCGGGCGAGTACTTCCGGCCGGACCTCATTACACCCCACCTGATTATTCAAAAGTAGACTTAGTCGATTATTCTCTCTGGTGGTGACCAAATCTCCTAGATTGATTGAACTGCGCGTCTGGGTGACCGAGTTATTCACATTAATAGAACTGATTTGTCCAACATCGTTGAAGCTAATATCGAGCTGTGGGATTTGATCGGTAGCATTTGTCTGAGTCTCGTAATCCAGATCAATCGTGGCTCCAGGCAACGGCTGGATAAAGCGAGGCAGGGAGAAAGAAACCGTCTCTGAGCTTCCATCGGCTGAAAGGCTAAACTCCGACTCATTGATATCGGCAAAGCTCAGCGTTAGCTCACCAACACCGTTAGGCGGCAGAGGGAAGGTTCCGGGTAATGGTGGTAGCGAATCCGTTTCCTCCGCCGGCAGCGGCGAAACGGGAGTGGGGGGGAGAGTCTGAACAGGTTCGGTAATTTCGGAGCCGGTTGTTTCCGCATCGCCGGACTCAAAGTCATCACTTTCAGGCGTAGCGGTTGCAGACGGTGTCGGGATCGTTTCATCCTCCCCCTCTTCTTGGGCCGAAACGAGGCCGGCCGCCGCCAATATGACCATTAAACATATCGCGACAAAAATTAATTTTAGAGATGTAGTAGGTTGTTTGTTCATAAAAATCACCTTTACTGTTGCAAAACTGTTTCAAGTCGATGGGATACCTGCTGCCAATTTTGCCGTCGGAACTCCTGTAACTGCTTCATCTCTTGGGCCAGACGGGGTGCATTCATTAAGGCTTGGTCTATCCCTTCCTTAATACCGACCTCTGTGTTTTGCACATAAACTGTACCTTTATTAAAAAGCGTTCTTAAAATAGGCCAATCTGAAGTAATCAATGGCTGACCTAACCATACGGCTTCGCAGCCGCCACGCTGGTTTGTGTGGTTACGGGTTGTCAGGACCATCACCGCATCAACCTTGCGCAAGAGACCAAAATAATCTTCATCGGGCAAAAAGCCGGTCAAAGTTACATTGTTTGGCATTTCGGCCAACAGATTTTTGGGAGCGCGCTTGCGGTCACCCGTAATATAAAAGTTGATATCGGATAGCTCGGCGGCCACCTTGACCACTGTCTCCAAGGGTTCATCAGGGGCAAAAGAGCTGACCACGGCCACACTAGCTCTGCCTTTAACAGGATAGGGTTTGCCGGCTGGAAAGTCAGTGGGCACATCATCTAAAATCATTGCAGAGCCGCCCCACGCTTCTACTGTCTTTTTCCAATGATCATTGGTGACAATGTTAGATTTTGCCCATCGTGCTAAAAATTTCTGAACAGGCAAGAACCAAATCCAAACTATGTCAAAAGCCTTGGTGTGATGGTCAATAACCAGGCTGGTCGAGTGAAATAAACTAAAAAACCAGACGACCAACGGCAGCACCGGCGGCGGATTTTGCACAAATACCACGTCGGGCTTCGTTCTTCGAAGCAGCCGCCATGTATCAACCGCCATCCAGGGATACTTGAGAGGCGCATGAAGCGGCGAACGATGTTTGAGCCGGCTAATCATATGCAATTCGGCGTTCAGCTTTTCGGCCAGCAGTTGGCTACGGCGATTTGAGGGTGCCCAGCCAATAAAGAGTCGTTTTTGCATTGGGTTACATCCTTTGCTGCCGCCACTGTTTAATACGTTTGTTCAACATCACGCCATCTTTAAAACCAATGACCATGAGCGTTAACAGCGGTCGAGCCGGTGTCTGCATTTGCCCCTCCCAGCGATCGGCCCATTGGTCAAATGTCGTATTGCCGGTGATTTTGCCTAAAAAGCGCAGTTGATCAATGTGTACCGATTGGTAAATCGGTGAGGCGATGTTCCAATGATTACGCAAGTTAGGGTTGGGATCAAGGCTATATTTCGACCAAAATCCGGCGTCGAAATCCGGCAGACGGTTCAGCACAGCCTCAGCTCCGGCATCAAACAGGGTTTTTGCCTGAGCCGATTGGGTAGCGCGATAGTAGTCGTGCAGCCCAAACAGGGCAAAAATGTGGCCGTTCAATATATGATGCGGCGGAATACTGGGGATCTCTTCATAAAAGATGTTTCCAAATTCGTCTTGCGACCTTACACCACCATCGTAAACGGATACTTCGAAGCTTTGCAATGCTTTTTCGGCAGTCTCTTTGTAAGCTTGTCGGCCGGTGTATTGGTAGGCACGCATCAAGCCGGACAAGCCAAAGCCCTGCGCCATTGCACTGGCAAAGGGGGCCTTTACATTGTAGGGCGGTCCCCAGTTAACATGGTAGTACCAATAACCGGCCCCATTACCTGCCACATGAAGGTTATCAACCAGCCAATCAGCGCGACGAATAAAGAGTTGATAATCTTCCTGATCGCCGCTACGGAGATAATCATCGAAAGCTCCCAACACCCAATGCGAGACGGTGAGCGGATTGTAATGTCGCCCCGACACCCCACGAATGAGCAGCTTTTTGCTATAGTCGTTAACGGGGATACCATTTTCATCGACATCAGGCGGCTTAAATTCCGGCTGTAAATAGCTAGGGAAGTAGCTATAGTAATACCTTCCTAGTTTCTCGACATTAAAATCGTCATCGAAAACGCGCTCACGATCCACACTAGTATTGAAGATATTTAGCTGACGTTTCAGACGAATGCCGTAACCCAAAGCGGTTGCACCCGTTACGGTTCCCAAAACCAACGGCCAGATGGTGCGACCGTTTCTTGCATGTGGTGTGATCATTACGAAGTTACTCCTACTTGAGCAGAACTCTGCTGCATCGCTGCTCGAACTTGCGGATGTAGATGTTGTTCAAACAACAACTTCAAACCTAAGACGTTGTTGTTGACTTCAAAGTTTTTCTCGACGAAATGCCGGGCCGTTTGCGCCAGTCGCTCGCGTTCAACCGGCGAGTCGAGCAGGTACTTTAGACCGTCGGTTAGCTGCTGCTCGTTGCGAGACTCAACCAGATAGCCGGTCTCGTTGTGGTGAACAGCTTCCGGAATGGCTGAAATGGGGGTAGAAATAACCGGCACCCCGGCCGCCATGGCTTCCAGAATAACGTTTGGAATGCCATCTCGATCATTGTTGGCGGCCACCACGCAAGGCAAAGCAAATAAGGTGGCTTGGCTGAAAGCGTTCAATACCTGTCGAAAAGGCATATTGCCCTTGAGCTGCACTATATCGTCTAATTGGTGACGTGTAATCTGGTCGGTCAAATCGTCTCGATCTGCTCCCTCACCGATAATCCAGCACTGAAAACGGTAGCCTTGCTTGTGTAACTCGGCGCAGGCATCGATCAGATAAGGAAAGCCTTTCTTTTCATTAAGCTTCCCAATGGCCAGAATCAGAGGCGGATCAAGCGGCTGTCTGGCCAAATTTGTGAAGTCAGAAAAATCAAGACCGTGATATAACAAATGAACTTTATGGGGTTGGTCGGCTAGATCAGTGAGATAGTCACGATTAAAGCCCGTACACGTAGACATAAAAGATGCATCTTTGATTTTGTCATTCAGGAACACATTTTCGGCGTAGATGTCTTTGGCGTGGGCGGTGAAACTGTGGTGTATGCCCAGCAATTTTGCACTTACATGAGCAACCACTGTGGCCCGATCAGCGAAATGGCCGTGGACATGATGCAGTTTTTTCTCGCGTAGTTTCCAGGCAACCAGCACCCCCATTGCGACATGACCAATAGTTTTAAGACGCTGCATAACGGTATTATGGGGCCGAGTAGCAAAATGAACCAGTAACTGCACATAGATATGAGGTTGGGTTAACAGGAAAAACATATTAGCCCACACAAACTCTAGCCAATTGAGCGGTTGCACATACAGGACCTGGCTCATTTCATCACGAGCTTCTTCTAACAAATAGCCTTCTTCAGGGCGAAGCATGCTGACAATTTCTAACTCTACGCCCTGCCGGCGTATTGCCACAATTTCGCGGTGAATAAAAGTAATATTGATGAACGGATAACAGCCTACAATATAGGCAACTTTCAATTGCATTACATCCTCTCAGGAGTTTGAATTTCTAAGGCCGGTTGCGAGTGGGCAAGACTAGCCACATCGTTAAAATCTAACGTTAGCAAAGCCTGAGGCTCAGATTGTTCGAAAATCAAGCGATTAGCTATTTGAAGGTTCGTTACATCGGTTGCAATAAGTCGATATTGGCCAGACGGTGATTGACGCAGAATAAAATGGGAGGCTGTCGTTTGCCAATCATCATAAATAAGCTGGACGACCTGACTATTTTTTGAAATGAGTACAACGTCTACCTGATCGTCAAAGCTAATCTTAAGGGCAAAGTACGTTGCCGTCGATTTCAGTAGCTCAAATTTTACAGGTGACAGACCGTGGTGAGGAAACAGCAATGTTCCTTGACAAAGAGGAGCCGCACTCTGACAAGATACAACCGCTACGGGAGCCGGTTCTTTTTGGCCGGACTCAAGCGCTACCCAACCTTGTATCTCCGGCTCCAGACCGGAAACAACTTTCATCTCTAGCGCTTTTGGCTCAAATGGCTGTACTAGCAGGGCTACTTGGTCGACTTGACCAACCACGGCCCCACTATCTTTATCAATTTTAACGTGGGCATCCGGCACAAAATGATAAAACCAATCAAATTGATGGTGTCCGTTACCCTCTAAATTATCAATCATGAGCCAGTAGTCTGGTTTTACAAACAAAATTTTACGGCGATGTACAATGGGATTAGGTAAACGTCGGTAGCCGGAATGGCTGCCTTCAACCCAATCGAGATGGGTGTGGGTTTGCCAACGTTCAAGCGTAGCTTGGGCCGGGTTTTCTACCTGTTGATTGCCAATCAACAGCGATTGGTCTTGCCCGTCAACCATAACCGTATTGTGTGCCCGCGTGCCTCGAAAGTAATTTCGCCATTTTCCAGGGGCATGATAGCGATAAGCACCGCAATCGGTAATCAGCGTTTTGCCATGAGCAAACAGTTCAAAGCTTAACGTGTCGGAATGGCCGTGGCTTGGCACCGGTATATGACCAAAGGGGCCACAGTCAAAGGCTAAATAAGGCTCTTTGGGCACGCTATCGCGCAGGATAAAATAGCCGCCATCAGCAAATCCGGCCGACTCGGCCCGATAAGACGGTGCTGAATCGTCCTCCGTTGGAGATAGTAGCCAAACGGTTTCTTCATCAGGATCGCCCGGCATGCCTGACTTGGCCCAACGAAAGTCGAAACGGATATGCTTATCGGTTCTCGATGCATCACCAAACAGAGGGATCGTTTGATCCGGCTTCACTATCGCTCTGGCAAAGTTAATCATTTTTTGGAAAGAGCAATCAACCCACGCTGGTTTTTGGCAGTGGGTGTCGTTTAATACACGCAGCAGCTCCCACATTTCACTGCCTACTAACAAGTGGTATTGCGATGATTGTTCACCATGAACACCATCAGGCCGAACCTGAGCAGCAAATTGCTGCCACGTTACTTGAAGCCCGACTTTTTGCCACTTAGCGGCTTGAGCTAACTCCGGCAAAAGTAAACCTACCATCGCTAGTGTTTTGGCCTCAAGCAGTAGATGATTGTTCTCAATGTGGTATTCCAGATTTTGCTCTAAAAATTTGGCTTGTACAGCAATACCGGTCAGCATATCTACCAGCCCGTGACAACCAAAATAATTAGAGGGCATAAGCAGAAAGAAAATCCACAACCAGCCGTTCAACCGGGTCGAAATTTCAAACGGTCGCCAAACCGGGCTATTGACCCGAGGCGGGTTGGCTGCCATCCAGCTTTGCAGCAAATTAATGCATGTTTCAGCGTATGTTTCGTCCTGAGTATAGGCGTAGGCACGAGCCAGTGTAATCAGGCCGTAATGTCGATTGAGATCCCAGGTCCAATCAATATTACCGCCCGGCTGATGCTGCCAATTAATATCGCCGTCAAAAGCGACCTCCACTCCCCGATAGATAAAGCGTTTCTGTTTTATCTCCTCCGCGGCAATCAAGGTCTGCTTAATGAGAGCAGGAGGCATGCGCTTGACGACTTCCGCTACTTGTTCATGATGAAGGTGGCTTTGCAACGGCCTATTTTGAAAATAGTGCTGTAAAGCCGGAGAAATTTCATCTAAGGAATTGGGTAGCGTGCGGCGAAAATCGGAAGTCAATTGCTGTGGTAGCTGATCGATTGGCCAGTGGGGGCGGGTAAAGCGCTCACTACAGCGGCGAACAAAACGGTGTATACGCCACCTGCCGTAGGTGGCCATATAATTTGGTCCTTTTGTTAGAAACAGCTTGCTACGCTTCATAAAGCGTTTAGAGGAGTGTATCAAATTTTGTAACTTTCAATTTAATTGGACGTTATATAATAGATGCAGCATACCCTTGTCCCGCAAACAAGATGAAGAAAGGGTCGAAAGGTAATCGAAACCGTGTTTCTCCAAAGGTTATGGTATACATTACTGTCGCTAGTATTATGAATACTAATATGAGAGATACTTCTTGATGCTTTGCCAATTGCAGCATGGAAATAGGCATACTATTTATCAGTAGCAAGATATTTCCAACCAGCACCATGAGCCACAAAATTGCGTGTGCTAAACCTGATGGTCCAAATTGCTCAAATTTAAAGTCTTCAACTGTAACATTACCTTTTGGGCCTACAATTTTTCCATCCCCCAATGGCGTAGGGAATGGCGAGTAAAAAGCCAGGAATTTTATTATTCCATTTTCAATAAAACGTAATGGATTATGTAAGATAAAAGTTAAAGCCTCACGCTTCAAAAATTTGTCCGCAGCCACTATATCATTAACGAGGTCATTTTCAACAAGCTGACTCGTGATATAGGGTGCGTAAAGATCGACATCTAAATAGGGATAAATCGTTTGAAAGTCTGAATTATTTCCTTTATAAAGATTGACTCCAGCTGTACTAGAGGGTAAAAAAGAAACGGCGTGGAAATTCTTAAACACATAGGTATACCACGGCGCTAGAGTAAAAATACCCGTACCAACTACTATTGTTAAAGTTAAGAGAAACCTTCTATCACTGTATTGTTGATATATAATATCTAATACAATGATCGGAAAAAGTAGAATACCTGTTGGTCGTGTTAGATACGCTAATGTAGCGATGCAAGTTAACACAACGTATACAGCAATCGATTTAGGTCTACATGCTACATAGAAAAAAAGCAGTACAAAGGTTGTAAATAATACGGTCTCCCGCTGGGCGATAGCTTCATGAAGAAACGCATAGTGGAGGCTAAATATTATTACCGGTATAAAAGCACTTGTTTTCTTCTTAAACAATTTAAGACTAATAAGTACCAATAATATTCCACAAGCGATAAAGAGAAGCGACTGAACGACAATCACGGCAAAGGAAATATTCGGCCCAAACATAAACTTCAATGAAGCGAGAAATATGGGATAAACAGGTGGGCGATAGGCCGTTGGCGTAACACCATCCAGTGAATAAATTCCATTGTTAAAAATGTTTTCCGCAATTCTACTGTAGCTGCCGGAACCCGAAATTCTTAGTTGAAAATCTTGCCGCACAAATTCAATAAAGATGACACCTGATTGTGAAATAGAGAGAATGCCTACACTAATCAGTACCAATTTTTTGTTATTTAACGCATCTAAGAATTGTATTCCACTACTCAAATAATTTGTGCCTATATTAGTCATATGATATATGCACCTTAGATTGAAGTAGTCTAAACTTACTATGAGTTACGCAGTTCGAGACCCTAAAGGTTTTACAAGTCGACTTTAGGACAAAATACAAGCTCGATTGCGTTAAAATTTGCTTGATAGATAACTTTGGAAACCTTTAGGGTCTGATTTTTTCCAACTGCGCAACTCATACTTACATAGAATTGTTATATACGACTAAATTTGAAGCCGTAAGCATTTTTTCATAAAGTTCAAGATATGATTCGGCAACGGCATCGATAGAGTAAGACTGCTCTATCTTTTGCCTGGCTGCCTGGCCCAATTTCAATCGCAAAGATTCGTCTTCGATCAAAGTGGCAAGCCCTTTGCTTAACGCTAGTGGGCTTTCCGGCTCAACCAGCAACGCATCTTTATTATGCTCAACAACGGTTGTATTACCTGACACGCAGGTAGCAACGCATGGAAGTCCGAGTGCCATTGCTTCTAACAATGCATTTGATATACCTTCAGCTCTCGATGGTAAAACAAAGATATCCGCTCTTTCCAGATAATCATTAACGTTTACAACCGCTCCGTGGAATTTTACTTGATCAACAATTCCTAAAACCTCACACCGTTCCTTCAGTTCGGGCAGTAAATTACCTTTGCCCAAAATATCAATCATCCACTTCAATTCAGGATAGTGCTGTTTTAACAGGCCCAAAGCTTCGATCAAAACATCTATTCCTTTTTGCGGATGCAATCTCCCTACAAAAACTATACGAAGACATCTCTTCTCATGGCTACGCTTAGCCGGTTTATCCGGAACAACAACTCCGTTGGGTAGGCAAAAAATTCGGGTCGATTCAAAATCGTAATCAACCAGCTCCGCAGCAATATCCTCATTAATGGCTACGACACAATCGCATGTTCGTGCGAGTGGTAACATTTGCTTTGTACCATAAAGAAATTTATTGCTTTTCATCTTTATGATATCACTGCCCGCTCCACCGCAGGCCAATTTCATGAGAGTCTTTTTTCCAAGCCAATGCCCAACGACAATTCCGACGATACTATGGTAATTTAAGCCATGAATATGGATCAAGTCATAGTTGTCTCGATTGCGCCATAAGTAATTAGCCAAGGTCAGCATGTACAGATAGCCACCGAATTTGCGCAGCCCTCTGATCCCAAACATCTCCCACGCCGTAAAGTTTCGGTTGATCGGCAAGTTGTCGATGAACTCAAACCGTGGCGTATCTTTGAACCACCATCCTGTTGAAACGTGAATATCGACACCTTTGTTCGCCAAAGCGATACTTAGCTTTTGAGCCTGTTGCTCCGTACCCCCAATCCAGGGATAAAATTGGCGCACCAACATTAAAACGCGAATCTTTTTATTTACGGTTGGGTCCAAAAGCTTATTATGGCTCACGGGCTTGGCTCGATTTATTTTTGTATAAAGACAATTGTTCACCTTGAGAGCCGATCATAGCTCCAATGATGACAAATAACAGGATATTAATAATCGCAACGGCTTGAGCACCGGTCATGGCTTTAACCAACCAGGTAGCAAATAGCCCCCAAAATATGGCAACCAGTTCCCGGTTTACAAAAACGTTCGGAAGAGACGGTCCTCGAATATATATTTGAAGACTCCCGTAAATTGTAAGTATAGTGATGGCTAAGAAAGGTATGAATGCTAGCAAGCCACCGGAAACTAATATATGCAGATAAAAATTTTCAACGGCTCCGTATTGAGAGACGGTGTCAAAATTTTTAAATCCCCAACCCGTAATCGGCTTCTCTTTCCAAAGATCAATCGCTGCTTCCCAACGGTAAGTGCGTCCGTTCAGCGTATCAACGCGACCGGTAACGCGTTGCTCTACGCCCTCGACAGAACTCAACTGCTGCCAGAAAACGGCTAAGGGAATGGCCAAAATAATTAAGCCGATAACAAATATTTTTCGAAATGCCGGAAAAAATGGAAAAATGATGATAAAGCTAACGAGTGTAGAAACCCAAGCGGCCCGCTTGAAGGTAAGAACAAGGGCAGCTAAAAACAGCATTAACAATAAGGTATAAAAAACTTTAGAAAATGCATTATCACTCTTAGCCAGTTTGTAAAATGTCAAGGGAACGGCAAACCCAAAAATTGTGCCAAATACATGCGGACCGCCCCACAAACTTCTAAGAATACGAATGCCGCTATCAGCATAAATTGTGGCCGCGTCACCATCATACAGTAACACCGTGCCGGTAATCCATTCATTGAATACGAAAAAACAAGAATAAAAAGCGATGATCAGCACCGTGTTAAAAACTATGTTCAGCTCTTTTTCATTGCGGACCAAATTCTTAACGGCATAATAGGCCAGAACCGGTATGAGGAATAGATCCAATACGGATTGAAATGCCCCTACAGGATCATAACTGGTTATTGCTGATATACCCACCCCTATTACAAATAAAAAGCACGCTACATCAAGCCAGGTGATCTTGGGAAAGCGACGTTGCCCGGTAGCAGCCTGCCCAAGCAGAATGGCCGTGAGAAAAGCCACTACAAACCGGGTAGGGGATAAATCAGGAATGCCCTCACCTAATGAAATATTTACTGTTGTTTCGGTAAAAGGATATAGCACCAACCATAAGCTCACCCCCCCAATGGGGTTGCTGGCCACAAACACCAGGTAAAAAGCAATAGCCACAATTGAACTAAATAACGGGCCGGCCGGTGTAACCAGAATTACCCCCAACCCAACGCCCAATACAACAATAAATATCACCATTGCCAAGATGGATATGGGCTTAGGAATATGAATTTGCTGAAACTTACGAAAAACGGTTTGTATTGGGTTAGCGGCTACTTTTTGAGTCATGGTGTAGACACACGTTGTGTAAAATCGACAGGGACATCGGATATAAGATAAGCCATTTTTCCCGAAGGAAGGGGGGCAATGTCGGGTACAATTTGTACCACCACATTTATCTGATGCCCCAAATCCGAACTGATTTCTTGTTGTAATGCCAGAGCTTGCTGCGATGAAAACTGATCATCGCATTTTAACATAATATGCAGTTGATCAAGGGCTGTCTGGTGAACACGATATTGAATTACTCCGGAGCGATTGTAAAAGAATTTTGAGAAAAAGGCACCGTGTACCACCCGACCATCAGGAGTGGTGACAACACTGTTAGTCCGCCCGATCACTTCAGACAAACAGGGCCAATTTCGGCCACATGTGCACGGTTCAAGAGACAATCTCCCTAAATCTCCCGTAGCGTACCGCACAAAAGGCATGGCATAATTACCAAAACAGGTAATAACAATTTCACCGGTTTCCCCTGGTTGAGCCGGTTGACCATCTTTAACAATTTCTACATAAAATCCATTGGCCATTACGTGTAACCCCTGCTGCGCTTCACATTGGGCAGCAACTACCCCAAACTCTCGTGAGCCATAAGAGTCGTAAATAGGGCAGGTAAACAGTTCTTCAAATAAGGCCCGTTGAGCAGGTTGAAGTTTTTCAGCCGAACATTCAATGGCACCCGGTGATGTTACGGATAGTCCATTTTGGAGTAAATAGTGGGAAAATGCCTGCAAAGCGGATGGATACGCTACCAGCAGCTTTGGCTGCCAGTCATCCAGTAAACGCTTAAAATCACGCATTTGTTGCGGCGTTAAATCAAACGCATTAACCCAATGTTCCCGACGCAAGGTTTGCCGCAGTTGCTGGCGAAACCCCTTGGATTTTGTATCGCGACGTGCTCCCCACAAATATGCAATTTTGTCGCCAACTTCATAACCGTACCAACGCCGTTGATTAAATTTCTTAGCGCGATTAAAAATGGTGTATTGGTTATCTTGGTAAAACTTTAAGGGTTTGCCGGTTGAGCCTCCCGTAGCATTTTTAGTGAGCTGGTTAATATCATATCCGTTTGCCACCAGCTTTTCAGAATTATTTCTAATATCATCTTTTGTTAAGAAGGGAAGTTGGCTTATCTCTTTGAGAGAATTTAATTGGTGGGGGTCAAATCCGGCATCAACCATTCGCGTCCGGTAAAACGGTACGTGTTCATAAGCGTGGATAAGCAAGCGACGCATTTCATCAAATTGGAACTGATTTAATTGCGCTTGTGAAATCCGCTCTAACTGCTGTATGGTACTTACATCACTATAAATCTTTTGCACCGTACTTCCGGGACGCAACTGCCAAAATTTTCGGTAGAGTTTACCGTACACATTTAGCCTCATAAATTCGCTAGTTAACAGCGGTTAGGGTTTTTATATTTAATGCGCGGTTATAGACATCGTAAATACGACGCATAAAAACATCTTTTCCGAATTCCTTTTGTACGTGTGTTCGACCAGCCTTAGCTAGTTTTGCCCGCAAGTGTGGTGCATCATAAAGTTGCTTAAGCGCGTCAGCCAGTTCAATATCATGGCCAGGCGTAACCATTAAACCGGTTTCCGGGGTTAATATATCGATAATGCCCCCTGCCTTTGTCGCAATAAGCGGTGTTCCGGAAGCTAACGCCTCGATGATAACTAAACCGAACGGTTCTGGTGTCGTCGCACTATGGATAACGACATTGCTAGCCGCCATGAGTTCAAAAATATCGGTACGGAAACCGGTAAATATCACATTCTCCGTCAAACCATACTGCTCAACTAACTGGCGTAGACCTTCAGCATAGGCATGGCTAATGGGGTTATCATCCGGTTTACCCACAATCAAAGCCCGCAGTGTTGGGATCGCTTTGCGAAGGCGATGTAAGGCCTTAATAAAAACATCTTGCCCTTTCCAAGATACGAGACGCCCTACGTTTACAAGCATGAAATGGTTTTTATCGATACCAAATTCCATCCGTTTGGCGTCTTTATCAGCCTGAGACATAGGTGGCGGCAATGTAACCTGATCATGTACAACAATCCCCCGGTCAGGGCTTATCTGCTGTACTTCGTATGACTCTGCCAAAGCCCGTGACATGTAGAGAAATTTGTTTACCGATTTTCCGGCAGCACGTTCTAAGGGGGATAAGGTTTGAAAGTTTCTTACGTGGCATAATGCCGGAATTTTTAATAATTGGGTCACAAACAGATCGGCTCGATGGTGACGAAGGCCATTATTGAAATGAACCAAATCAAACGGTTGACGACGAAAAAATTGATAAAGCGGATTAAGCCATTTGGTGTCTCTCGATACAAATTCCCTGGTCGACTTGGCTAATTTATACACGCCCAACAGTTTTTGCCTACGATCCGACTCGGCCAACCAACCCGATACATTCATGCTCGCGGCGTTAGAACTTCTTGGTTGAGGCTTACTCAAGCTCGTGACCGGCACTTGCATTGCTTCAAGTCTATCAACTACACTTTGGTCTTTCACTCGATGAAATACAACCCACGGATCAAAGATATTTCGGTCCAAACCGGCCACCATGCGCTCTAAGCTTTCCATAGAACCACCACCGGTGTAATGAACCACGTAGCACACTCTAATAAGCGTTGAATTTGTCATTGTATAATCTCAGGACAGCGCATTACGCAAACCGTCTAAATCGTTAACATGTCTTCCGATTTTGGCGGCACCATTTCCACTTTAGACGTATTGAGTTGATTTTCGAGGTATTCCAAAATGAAAACGAGGACCACGCCAAGAACCAGGCTTAAAGCAAAACCAAGCGCCAAAAGACTAACTCGAATTGGTGGTTCCGGATCGGTCGGTACTCTAGCCTCGCTAAGCGGCTGAATAAATCCCAAATTCGAAATAGCATCTTCTTTCAATTGCGCTTCGATCTGTTTTTCTAAGAGAAAATTGTGGGTTTGGGAAAGTTGGGTAACTTTGTCTTGCAAAGCAGCATACTGATTGCTTAATTGAACTTGATCTTGTAATTCCAGTGTTCGCTCGCTAATTAAATCGTCATAATTAGATGCTGTTTGCATGTCCCCTTTGGCCAGCGCTTCATCCCTAGACAAATTAAGAGAGCGGATGAGAATTTGTTGTGAACTAACCACCGAGTCAAGATCACCAATGCGATTTTCGATCTTAAACGTAATGAGCTTCTGTTGGGCTTCCTCTAAATCTTTTCCAATCTGATCCAACTGCATGTCAATAAAGCTGCGCCCGTTGGATGCCCCGCGTGACATAATTTCGCCATACTTCAACAACCCTTGCACCATGATCTCGTTGGCAATGTCTGCTGACAGTTGGGGATCATTTGACTGTACCATAATCTTTGTAAAGTCCGATCCATCCACGCCTTCGATAGTAATCATATTCATTAAATCTTCTGCATCAATACTTAAATCCAGCGTTCTTTTAACACGCCAGGCCATATCAAGGGTACCTAATACGCTGGTGAAATTCTCTTTTGTATAAAAGATTTCATCTCTTAAGGAAGAGCGACCAAACGCCTGAAAAATATTAACATCTCCGGGCGGAGCACCCGTTACCTGAAAACGAACCTCGGCTTGATACACCGGCTCAGCCAGTAGCGAGGCTGTTACCATTGTTCCGAGCGTAACAACAACCAGAATTACCGGCACCCACCATCGTTTCTTGAGAATATGCCAATACCTAACCACATCTGGTAAATTCATCCGATTACCTCAGCTTTATATTTCTAAACTAAATGTCTTTCTATAATTTTTGACAATTGATCGACTCTGGCTTCCCACGTATTTTGTTTAGCCAGATCGATGCGCTCGCGTTTGCGCTCTTCTGAACTATCGGCCAACGCACTTTTTAAAGCGCAAGCAAAATCTTGTGGATTTTTTGCTATATGGATATGGGCAGCAAAATCCTGTACTGCCGGAATATCAATACAGGCAATGGGCAGACCGGCAGCTAAATAATCATACAATTTTAAAGGGCTGATATTATGAGAGAAGTTATTTTGAATGTACGGCATTAGCCCGACATTAAATCCCTTAACGAAATAAGGGACTTGGTCAGCACTGACAGGGCCGAGTTCATAAACATTGGGCAAAGACTTTAAAGCTTCCCACTGTTTTCTAGCGCGTGGTGAAACATTGTCGGCCCCTAAAAACACCAACGACCAATCCGTATGATGTAAGGCTACTTCCGTTAGCATTTCAAAATCGAGCCGATCCCCGATACTGCCGCTGTATCCCAGTCGAGGTTGAGGAATAGTTTGAAATACGTCCGGCAAAAAATCATCTTTCAACGCACGGTCAAATGCATCAAAATTTACGCCGTTCCGCACCAAATAGGTATTAGGATTATACGGACTTTTACTCTTGTAAAGTTCATCTGAGACAACAACAACCACATCGGCTATTTCCATCAACTTCTGCTCACGCTCAGCAGTGCGTTGACGGCTCGCTGATGATTGCCCGCCATAGGCGCTGTATTCATCAACAACGTGATAAATGAGCATCGACCAATCAGGCAGTTCGTCAATCATATCAACCATTTCAGGCCGATGTATCCACACAATCGGTTTTTCAACCTTGAGTGAGGTTAATGTCTTCTTTAACGCCGATCTTCTAGCCCAGTCAGTTAGATATCGTAATACAGGCCGATTATTGTGTGCTCCCAGTAGCGGGTATTGAAATACAAAGAGGGATTCGGCGACCTGACGTACAGGGGGACGCTTAAAGTCACTAACGGATAGCGTCCCCTGCCGCACTTTTTTAACAACCTTTTTCAGTCGAGGTATCTCTTCAACATAAAGCACCTGATTACACCGGGCAAATAACGACATTAACTGCTGCCGATTTCGCCACAGCCCATCCCAGGTCTCAGGCGCAAAGTAAATCAAGTGATGACCTGTTAGCATTACACCCACTTCTCCCCTCCTTAGAGGGTGAATACCTACTATACTATGGTATACTAAAAACTTCTTAGGAAAAATATTAGAAAAAAGTTAGATTTATAACGACGTATACGCTGCTGATTGTTGTTGGCTATCATAAACTGCGTGCAGTTTTTCCAGTAGTTCATCGCACAGCGCTTGTATATCGCTACTAAGCTCAACATGCCGACCTTTTTTGACAGAGGCGCTATGGATATGCGCAACAATTTTATCCCCAGGGTAGTCAAACTCTAAAAACTGATAGATATGACGCATCCACTTATCCGGTTCGGTTACCAACGCTTCATAATTATACAAAAACACGCGTGGATTGTCGGCAAGCCTCAATTCAAAAAAAAGCACATTTCTTACATACCAGCCCAACGCCTTTAGATCATGAATAGGGCGATCCTCGGTGAAATAGGCTTTGACAATTTCCCGCGTCGTGTCCGACACCCGTTCAGCGTACCAGTGATCGCTAAGTTCAGGATCGATGACGGCCCGTAAATTGTAGTGGGTTGGATTTTTGCCAAACTTTTTAAGGCTAGAGCTAGCTACATCTCTAAAGTTTCGATATATCCAGATGGCCTTTGAATTAGGAAAATAATCGAGCAACTGAAGAATATTCTGGCTTTCAACAAGAGGTTTAGCAATAAGCAGCGGAGCCTTCTCTTGGCTAAAAATCTGGGCCACCTCTTCATAAGATTTTAGCCTAAAGGGCGTACCCCGGCCATACCCCTTTGCTAAGCCGCCTTCGCCATAAACTTTTGTGCGCAGGTCATTATCAAAGGTGTTATTAAGCATCGTCGTGCCGGATCGTTGACAACCCACAATAAAACCAATGCGCTGTTCGCCAGCCGACTTTAACAGTGTATGTTTATAGATTTTCTTTGTAGCGGACCACAAATCTTTTTTAATACGTTTCAATTTTATCGTTACCTGCCTCACACGTAAGGGCCTGGTTTAACACCACTTTAATCGTGTGGATATTGTCTATTTATTCTCCACAAATACGGTTGCCGACTGTTCGCCGGCAATACTGCTTAAACTTTTTGTAGCGGGTACTGCCTGTTTACGGTTTTTACGAGAAAACCCTTTCTTGATCGTTCTCATAGTTTCGACAACGTTGCCCGCATGGAGCAAACACTCCTTTAGCAGCATCGTCCGATTTAGCGGTAAGCCGATTGCCTGTAATTCCTTTTTATGATAGTCCCAAAACTCACGGCTCTGCATTTCAAAAACGCATCGTGCTAAAAACTTATAATAGTTTTTTAATTTGTACTGTAAGAGAGTCTCATATTCATCGGAACCTAGATAAATGGGGCCATACTTTTTTAGCATTTGTATTCCACCCAGCCTTTTGGTAAGAAAGCGGTGAATAATGGTGGTGGATGACTCATTGTGGCGACGCGTATACGTTAGCACCTGATGGACAAAGCCGAAGTCAACATCTTGCAATAGCTCAAAGCAAACTTCCATATCCGCGTGAAGATAGGCCTCGTTGTAAAATTTCTCTCTTTGCCTGATCAGATCAGACCGAATTAACAACGATGTGGGTGAGCCGAAAATATAAAGGCTGTTTTTCATCACCAGCCGGCAAATATCCCGGCCCGATACACACGAACTGGGATAAGGCAATCCATCTAAATTAACCTCAGTTTCATCCAGCCGATATGATCCCACGATACCCACCGTTGGATGCTGCTCGGCTAAAGCCACCATCTGGGTAATACAATCGGGAAAGAGCCAATCGTCGGCATGCACCACTTTGCAGTAGCAGCTTTCCGGCGAGACTTGACGCATGGCGTGGTTCCAGTTTTGCATCTGCGTTAAGAACTCGGTGTTGTTATGGATGGTGATACGGCTGTCTTGGGCGGCGTAACGCTGCGCAATCTCCAACGAGCGGTCGTTGCTGCAATTGTTGATGATGATGTATTCCCAGTTATCGTAGCTCTGGGCCAACACGCTTTCAATACACTCGGCCAGATATTTTTCGGTATTGTATACCGGCGTAACAACGCTCACCAACGGTTGTCGCGCCGCATGAATTGTAGTTGATGGCATTACACATTCCTATGCTCAGTAGATCCAAATTTGAGGAGTGAGGCATCCTCAGATGCCGAACGGAGCCGCATCTGAGGATGCTGGCTCCTCTGTCACCTAGTTCCAATCTCTTTATTTAAACACAATCGGCAGGAAGACACGCTCCTCAGGATCAGAGCTGTTGCTGTTGCCGTCAATCAGTACGGTGTCGGATGCTAGTCCAACCGTAGCCTGGACAATGGCATCATTCTTGGTGGTCAAGACAGCGATTGCTTTCCCCTGACCGCCACTGACAGTCGTATTGAATGTTTTCGAACCATTGGCAAAGGTTCCTGCATCCGTAACAAAGGTGACGGGTGTACCATTGGGAGCCACATTGCCAAACTGATCTTCGACAGTAGCGGTAATGGTTGAGACGATATTGTCACCGGATACTGCATCCGCAGCTGAGAGATAGATATGAAACTCCGGCTCAGTGCTGTTGCTATTACCGTCAATAACTATTGTATTGGATGTTAGCCCGGTGGTAACCAGCACAACGGCGTCATTCTTGGTGGTTAAGACAGCGGTTGCTTTCCCCTGACCGCCGCTGACGGTTGTGTTGTAGCTCTTAAATCCGTTCGAAAACGTACCCTGGTCGGTGACAAAGGTGACGGCTGTGCCGTTGGGAACTTTATTACCAACCTGATCGGCGACGGTGGCGGTAATAGTTGAGACAATATTGTCACCGGATAGAACATCCGCAGCCGACAGCGTTATTCCGATGGCCGAAATGGTGAAGGCATAAGTGCCGGTGCTGCTCAGGTTGGCAGTGAAATAGCCGGTACCGTTGTAATTCTTTAGCTGGTTCAGGCCGCCGCCTTTCATCAAGTAGGTGGTGGCGGGCAAGCCCATGCCCGGTATGGGCAACACCTCGGTTTGGGAGTTGATACCCAAGTTGAAGCCCAGCGTCAACGGGTTGGGGTCGGTGACGTTGGTGGTTACGGTTTTCGTGCCGACGCTGTATTGCGACTCAATCGCGGTCCAGTGGTCACCACCGCTTTGGCTGACGTTGAGCCAGTAAAACGGCTTCGACATATCGAGTCGGGTCTTGATATGGGTCGGCTTGTTGTTGAGCGTGTACTGCTGGAAAAAGTTCAGCACGTCACTAGGGTCAGGAGCGTAGCAATGATAATTACCGTTATCATCGCAATCGGGTCCAACCACTGTATCGACAAAGACGGAAACCGGATAATCGGGATTGTAGCTGTTTATGGCATCACGCATCTCAAAAGAATGACGAATTGGCACCAACGTATCGGCTTGGCTATGGGTGATAGATACCGGTATGTGAAAATAGTTACGGGCAAAGCTGATCCCGGAACGCCGTTGGTAGCAAAAAGGATATTCATTTGGATCTTGACGAACGCCGCCGATATGACACTCTCGTTCCATCCAATCTCTGTGAAAGTCGCCTCCGGCCCCATCAATCAGGTACCAATCAGCCATGTCCGACGGGCCTTTGTTATCAAACAAAGCGGCAAAGATGTGGGGATATTTAGCCACGGTAACCAGCCCGGTTTGACCGCCCATTGAACCGCCGTAGAGATAGATGCGATTTTTGTTGAGGTTGCAATGGTCAAGCATATATTGAATGGTATCAATAATATCGGCTTGACTCTCTAAAGACGCATAGGCATATCGCCCTGGTGGATCGGGGGGCGAAGGGCTGGGGCCAGGCCAACTGCCGTGCAGTTGGGGCGCGGCCAGCAGCCAACCTTTGTTTCTAACCGCCACATCAATCTCACCGTTAAACGGCTCTTCCATACTGCTGCTGCGGCCATGGACATAAATTACCAATGGCGTAGGGCTAAGGGTAGCACATTCGGCAAAACCGCCCGACGGGATTTGGGCCTTGAACTCTTGGATAGCGCCGTCGTAGGAGCTGGTAAAGGAAACGACTTCCTGTTTGGTGAAGCTGGCGGCGATGCCCACCTGGGGGGTAGGTTCGGCGGGCGGCGGGCTGGCGGTGATGATTTCCAGCCGAACGTTAGCCGCCGTCCAGCTATCGCCGGCGAGGGCATCGTTGGTTATCTCAATCAGATTTTCGCCCTGAGAAACGGCCTCAACCGGTATCTCCAGCGCAAACTCCTGGCCGCCGCACGCTTCACCGGCAGGATAGGTTGGCACCTTGGCCACGGGTTGGCCGTTGAGGGTGATGGTATGGGACGCATCAGTCCCGGTTACGCGCACAATCATGCGCGCTTCGGTTATATCACCTTGCCACGCAATCCAAACACTGTCGGCTGACAACAAAGCCGGGTTGTTGGCACCAACGCCAATACAGGTCGCTTCGGTAAGGCTGGTGACCACCGTTTCTACCGGCTCTTGGGCCTTAACGTGGGCGGCGAGAGGAAGACTTATCATCACTATAAACAAGGTAATAACTACATATCGCATTATTTTCACTTTTACGACTCCTTCTTTGGTAGACAACTGCGCCGGAGCAGTTTCAACCCCTTTTTGATGGTGACCGGATTACGTAAGTTCATATAAATACACCGCAGCACCATCACTTGTGTAGGCATCGCGTTGAATACCCATACGATCAAGATAATAAAGGAAAAAGGCTTGCTCATCGCCTTTGCTGTAGAGATGTGAAAAAACAATCCAAACCCGTTTATGCCCCCGCAGCTTATCCAGATCGTGGGTATACGCTTCTAAATTATGACGCGATTCAATGCCGACAATATAATCGTCTTTTTGAAACCCATAGCGGTTATAGTAATAGATAAAGGCTTCTTGCCCGCCGTAGTAAACATAGATAAGATCCTCATCTTGATGATGTTGGCGGATATAATGCATTACCGGACGCATCTCTTCCTTGCCGGCCGGAACAAGCACCGTCTGCGCTACCAGAACAAAAGGATGAAATAACAGCACCCCCGCGCACAATCCCGCAATGGGTAGATAAGATGGTAAGGTCTTAAGCCGAAGCTGTTCGATACCGACAGTCACGATAATAATAATGGTCGGCACGAGAAACAAGAGCAATCGACCCCGAAAAGGATAGAGGTACAACCCCGAAGCAAGCAGCGTAAAGGCGATAGGCAGAACAAGCAGAAGCAAATGATCGCGCCGGGCTGTAGCCATCCACACTAGGCCGATTAAGGCCACAAAAGCGGCCAACCCCGCAAACTCAAAACCGCCGGGGTTATCGAAAAGCTCCCAAAAGGTGTCGGCAAACCAATACAGATCGGCTGTCGATTGGGGTATAAGGGGCATAAACGCCTCGCCCCAATAATCCAGCAGATCGGAATTGTCTTTTAGTTGCCGTAGCGATACGCTGTAAAGGATAATCAGGCTCGCCCCCCACATACTGTACGCCAGAAGTAGTTGTCCTACAGACACCCATCGGCGTTCTCGATAAGAAAACCACAGCAAACAGACGCCTATTCCGGCCAAAACAAATACCGCCGGATGCGAGAACCACAGCACCACCCCACCAACCAGACCAAAAACAACGCTTGTAGCCCAGCTTAACGACGTTGACTGGATGGAGTACACCGCAAGGCTGTATAACAGCAGTGTAATGAGAACATCGCTTGAATACTGTTTCACTTCCGCCGAGTAATAGATTAACGTTGGCGAAACAACAAAGAAGGCTACAGCTAATAAGCGTGCTTTGCCATCCAGAAAATGCCGGGCAACATAGGAGAACAAGATAAGGGCAGCGACTCCCGACAAAAAAGCAATCAAACGCAGGGCGTATTCGCTATCACCCCATATCCGGGTCATCAGCTTTTCTGCCACCAAAAAGCCAACCGGTGCGCCCTGTTCGTAATCGAGCGGGCCAAATAGTTGTGGAACCGATTTATTCAAAATATTGAGCGACAGCCTCGCCTCATCTAACCACAACGACCGGTTATCGACATACACTTTCAAGCGGAGGATAAATCCTAAAGCAATACAGAGCCAGACGAGAACCTTTGAGTCTAGAAAAGCATAATCCAGATGAACCAAGCGGCTGCCCAAAAGCTTGAAATTGCGCCCCCATAGAACCATCTTTTTACTTTCTATCCATCCCATTGTTCCTCTTTTTGTCGCTGCCGAACGACACGGGCCGGAACACCGACCACGATACTATACGGCGGAACGCTACTCGTAACCACCGACCCGGCCCCAACGATGGAACCCCGACCGATAGTTACGCCGTCCATAATCGAAACGTTAACGCCTAGCCAAACATCATCCTCAAGCACAATATCTCCCTTGCTGATAAGCGGCTGCTCGCGCATGGGGCGGCCGGTATCGGCAAAGCTGTGATTGTACGGTAAAAACGCACAGCGTGGGGCGATCATACAATTTTCGCCAATAATAATGCTGCCCACAAATGCATTTAGAATACAACTCGATTGAATATACGTATTCCGCCCCACAGACAGCGAGCCGGTTCCGTCGCCCAACTCAATCATCGACCAGCGGTAGATATGCACGTTATCGGCAAACTGCACCTGCCCCGTGGCTTTGGGGTGGGCATAAATGGTGACGTAATCATCCACAAAACATTTGTTGCCGGTCTGAAAGTGAGGGCAATCGATCTGGGCGCGAGGCGAAATAAATGAGCGCTTGCCCATAAATTGAAACCACTGTTTCTTGCCCTTATAACTCCCCAAAGGGGCAATGGCGATATAGACAAACGGTGGAAACAGGTCGGCCAGCCGCATAAATAGCCGAACCCAGATTCGCAAGAAAATCTTGCGTAAATTCATCCAACACCTCAATAAGCATACGTATCAGGCCGTTACTTAAACAACCGGCTCGCTACCCATAATGCCGATAAAAGAGTTCGTAGGTATAAAAGAAACAGCCCAAAAATTCACCGTTTGATATATCGCCCAGCGTTTTCCAATAGGGATGGGGAATAAGTTGGGTCATCTGTGATCGATGTTGAGCCAGAGCAGCATATTTGATGGCTAAAACATCGGCTACTTCAACAGCGTATTTAAGTTCGGCTCGCAGATGCAGGTTTACACCTATGTTGCCTGAAATCTTCTTCACTTTTCGACGCCGGCCTGGCGGTAACGCTATCCAGGGCCAACGATACCAGGCCCACACCGGATATTCGTAAATGACGGGCTTTTGCTTCAGATTTCGCAGGGCTGTCATCACAATTTGGTTCGTTGCCTGGTGATCTTTGTGTTCATCTCGAAAATAAGGGATGAACAGTTGCTGGGGCTGCTCACGCTGCAAAATGTCGGTTACTTTTTCGACAGCGGCATCACTATGTTGATTTAATTGTCCATCCTCAAATCCCAAAAAAGTGACATCGCTGCGGCTAACATGGAGCAAATCGCAAGCAGCCAGTGCTTCATTGATCCGTAGCGCGGCTAACTCTTCCTTAGGCATAACTTTGTTAGAGGCGCTGCCGTCGGTGGTATACACAACCTTCACTGGCGCATTCATGGCTCGCTTGCGCAGAATTGTTCCGCCACAACCCAGTGTTTCATCATCCTGATGGGGAGCAAAAATTATGGTTGTCTGGTTGATATCGGTTGCGGTTAATTTTGTAGATAGCCGATGAATAACGCTTCTTAAATGACGCGACCGCTTTTTAGCCAAATAGGGATTAACTTGAGAATATTCAGGCAGATGCTGACGCATCTCTTCGCTTTTTTGATTCATGCGTTAAAAATCCGGATACGTTTCTGGAGATCGCCCCATGGCATTGAGGGGATTAAGTGATTGGTCCGAATAACCACAAAATCTTTGAACAACAGATTGGTATAATTGAATATGCTGCTGTACCACAAATTCCTCGTTGTATTCCTCAACAGCCATCCGGCGACCATTCTCGCCCATTTTACGGCGCAGAGTTTCATTTTCAAGAAGTTCTGCGATGCCGTAGCTTAGATCATCGGCATTTTCAACCTCGGCCAGATAGCCGGTTAGCCCCGGTCTAACCAGGTCAAGCACTCCGCCAACCCCAAAAGAAACCACCGGCGTACCGCAAGCCATGCTTTCAAGCAGAACCAGTCCAAAAGCCTCGGCGCGGGTCGGTGAAACAAACAGATCGGCTGCCGAGTAACTGATGGCCTTTAGCCGGTCGTTTCGTACATATTCCAAATTGTAAACAGGGAGGTCGATGTCCTGCGCTATCGCCTCGCCGCCATTGCCGATAGTCAGCACCACCGCGTTTTGCTTGTGCGGCTCCGGCAGCTTCTGCAGTGCTTTTATCAACAAATCGCCACCTTTATTGAACTGCCTCAAATCGAGGGCAGCGAACATAATAATATATTTGTCAAGCGGCAAGCCTAACAGTGTGCGGCACTGTTTTTTATCGAGGGGTTCGTAAACCTGAATGTCCACGCCGTTGGGGATTTGGCAAATAAAAAACCGGTTGAGCATGCTTTGCTGCGCTTGCTTTCTTATCTCGCTACACAAAGCCACAATGGTTAGATTAGACCGGCTGTAAACCCAGTTCTTCATCTTCCATTCCAACCGGGTGTTGTCTCTTTCTACATGTGGGTGTGTATCCAAATAGGGGCATTGACCGCACCCTATCTTCCATCGGTCGCAATCGTAACTCATAGCGCAATGGCCGGTAAAGGGCCAAATATCGTGCAATGTAAAAACAGCCGGTTTATGGGCCGTTAATCCCGGAAGCGCTAAATAGTTAAAGTAACCGTGGGTTCCATGAAAATGAAGGAGGTCGGCTTCTTTATAGGCCTTTGTCTGTTTCGTCCTAAACGAACCTATATAGTGAATATCGTTGAGACCCAAGGGCCGGGTAAATTTTTTAAAGAATGTCTCCAGCCCTTTCAATTTTCCGGCTTTTGGCATTTGCGTGGAGTATGGCGATTGCGTTGTTTTTTTGCCACACAAAATTTCCGAACCTATCCCGGCCTCTCTTAAACCCAGATGCAGCCGCTCCATGGCAATGGTACCGCCACCGCCGCCCGTATGATCGCTGGAATGTATATGCAAAACCTTCATCGTCGATTACCCTCAAGAAACAGTCTACCCACGCACTAAGTAGCCACCTTTTGAAACAACCCTTGTTGCAACCGATGCTTGTATTCCGTGGCGTGTATATGTTGTCTCTCATACCTCTGAGAAGGCCACAATCTTATAAAACTTGCGGTCGATCTCTGCTGTTCGCATGCCAAAATGGCACGGTTGAGAGTTATAAAGGTGACGTCACGAGAGCACGCTATTGATTTACTGCCAATAAGTGACTGTCACCCAATTTTTTAAAAATAAAGGCGTCGATATCGAAAACAGCCAAACAGGCGTCCCACTCGAAATGAGGCTTTTTGGACCCACTGCTCTCGTTTTAGCCGACTCTTACGATGAAATCCTCTCAGTTGTTTAACAAGTCGCCAATATTCAGCAACCGCAGCCTTAAAAGAAGAGTTAGGCATGCCGTGATGTGCAAAGGTTCGATAAAGATTGACCTGGGCCACACCAAACTCAAATCCCTGCTTCATTATAGCCTTGTAGGTGCTGCGCGGTCTGCCATAAACCACGGTATCCTCTGTTAGTTCAATTTCATGGCCTGCTAATTGTAAGCGCCACGACAGATCAACATCTTGGCTTCTGGGGAAATTTTCCGAATACCCACCGCACGCTTCAAAAGCATCGCGTCTAACGGCGAAAGCGCAGCCCATGGCTACCGGCAAAAAATCGAGATAGACTTCCTTTAAGCTCATTCGATTTATAAAAGTTTCATCTTCTTGAGCAGATTCACGGAGCCGCCGCGACTCAAGGGGGCAAATGACAAAGGTGTGCTTCCGCAAGGCAGCGGCCATAGCGGGTACCCAATTCTCACCGACAACATCATCCGCGTCACAAAAAAGGAGTAAGTTTCCCCGGGCAACTTTTACGCCTTCATTTCTCGCATAGGAGCGGTTTCGTCGTTCGGGGGCTTGCAGCAGCCTTAATTGGGGCATTTTACGTTGATAGGTTTTAACCACATTCGCGGTATTGTCGGTTGAACCATTGTCGATGACGATAACCTCCCAGTCACCATCAAATTCTTGGTTGTAAAGCGCTTCAAGCTGGTAACCCAATTTTTGACCGGCGTTATAAGCCGGGACGATAACACTAACAATTTCTGTTGCCGATTTGGGTACAGGTTTATCGCGCGCCGGTGATTCCACCACGAGTTGTTTCGATTTCAATTTTTCCTCCCAACTTTTCTGCCGTTATTCCCTAAACAGTCGAGCCACTTATAGGTATACTTTAACCCATCATCAATTTGGGTCATTAAGAAACAAACCCTTTTTGGAAGCTGATAACACAAGCAAATTAAGAAACCAAGGATTGTTAGTTAGCATCCGTAAAGCTTCCAGGAAAATCTCGTGCGTAACGCCTCATTTATTCCTGAACTTTTGATAGTTGAAGCTGTACCGGATATTCTGATTGGTAGTCGACATTTGAAACGACCGAGCCATATAGGTGAATGTGGCGTTTTATCTGCAAAGCCAGGCTGTATTCCTCAACCGCAATAGACCGGCACTGCTTACTTAGGGTGTTACGAAGCTGATCATCTTCAAGAAGCTGGATAATACCGTTGTTGAAATCCTCTGCGCTTTCCGGTTGGGCTAGATAGCCGGTCTGATCGTGTCGAACCAGCTCCGGGACGCCGCCCACGTCAAACGAAACCATCGGTGTGCCGCAGGCCATACTTTCCTGCAACACTAAGGGCAGGTTATCGGCCCGTGTTGGAAAAACAAAAAGATCAGCCGCCGAATAGGCAATGGCTTTGAGCCGATCATTACGCACGTAGCCTAAGTCAAAGGTCTCCAGTTCGGCTGCCTCAGCCAAAGCCTTGCCGCCGTCGCCCAACAGAAGCAGGACCAGGTTCGATTTTAAAGATGCCGGTAAGCGCTGCAAGCTTTCCAGCAACAGGTCCGCACCTTTGCGCTGATCGTTAAGGCTAAGTGCCATAAACATAAGCACTTTTTTATGGGGCGGAATCCCCAACAATGACCGGCACTGCTGCGGGTCAAGCGGTTGGTAGGTATCGACATCAATGCCATTCGGTATTTGACAGGTAGGGAGATGAGCAAGATTGCTCTGCGAAACTTTGTCGGCCATCCATTTATTGAGGACCACTACTGTTAAATTGGCGTGATTATAAACCCATTTCTTTAGTTTCATTTCGATACGGGTATTATCACGTTTAATTCGACGGTGAACCTTGGGATAGGGACAGTTGCCACAGCCGATTTTCCATCGTTCGCAATCGTAACTGTACACGCAATGTCCGGTCAAGGCCCACATATCGTGCAAGGTAAAAACTGCCGGTTTATCCTTTGTAAGTGAGGGGAGCGCCAAATAGTTAAAATGGCCGTGTGTTCCATGAATGTGCAGGATATCCGCTTCTTGGTAGACCTTCAGCCCCTTTACAAAAAAGGTATTGAGGTGGTGGATATCATGGAGTCCTAACTCTTTTGACACTTTTCTAACCCCATTTTCTACAATTCGGAGCCGACGCGATTTTGGGGTTGCCGTAGCGTGGGGTGACTCGGTCGTTTTTCGACCACATAGAATGTGTGAGTCTACCCCGGATTGGCGTAAGCTACTGTGCAGCCGTTCCATAGCCACAGTACCGCCGCCGCCGCCGGAAAAATCGCTGGAATGGATTTGTAACACCTTCACTACGCCGGCCTCGTCACACTTGTTGGCGATGAAGCGGCCTCAGGTACAAAAGGTATGTATTCGGTATCCCACTCTAACATAGGCCGCATCACGCCTCCCATACCCCCAACCCAATCACCACGCGCCGAGTTTGTGTCGTCGGTATCGGCTACGTGAAAAGCAACCACCTCCGGTTCAACAAAATGTGGCGTTCTCGTTTGCAACGTAAGCATAGCCGCCCCCACAAAGGTCAATCCATCGTTAAGCAAATTGCCCGGAATCCAGGCAGAACTCACGTAACGCCCCGGCGGACGTATACGCTCTCGCCATTTCGGATCGACATCAATGGCGGTAAACAACTGTATCCCTTCATGGTCATGAAGCCGGAAATGGGGTAAAAGAATATGTCCATCTTCAAAAACGTCGTACTCCATTTCCATTTTTACCGGGTGGCGAATATCGATGGTATCAGAGATTTCATTATTGATATCGCGCACACGGACACTTCGCAACTTTGTCACGTGATCACCGGGTGCTCTATTCACATCCGGCCACTCGCGCAGCGCGCTGGTGCCTTCGCCGGAGTTCAAATAGTGGGTCACGACATTATTGGCCGGACCATCATCCACAATCATACCACTATCCAGCAGGATGGCCCGCTCGCATAATCGCGTTATTGCCGACATATTGTGCGACACAAAAATGACTGTGCGGCCCGCTTTGCCAACATCCTGCATTTTGTTGATGCACTTTTTCTGAAAACGAATATCGCCTACAGCCAACACTTCATCGATAATGAGAATTTCCGGCTCCAGGTGCGCCGCTACGGCAAAAGCCAGTCGAACCGTCATGCCGCTGGAGTAATGTTTAATCGGCGTGTCGATAAATTTTTGTACTTCCGAGAAAGCTACAATCTCATCAAATTTTCGGTCGATTTCGCTTTTGCGCATTCCTAAAATAGCGCCATTAAGATACACATTCTCACGACCGGTCAACTCTTTATGAAAACCGGTACCCACTTCCAGCAGCGAGCTAACCCGTCCACGAATTTCGGCAAAACCCTCCGTAGGTTCCGTAATCCGGGAAAGAATCTTTAGTAATGTGCTTTTACCCGCTCCGTTTACGCCTATAATCCCTACAATCTCTCCGTGCTTAATATCAAAAGAAATGTCCTTTAAGGCCCAAATTGTCTGATCCAATTCAGCTGCACCGGTTGCCTCACCCTTAAGAAGTTTGTGAGCCCGTCTAAAAGGAGCAACAAAGCCATCGGCTATTTTATCTCTCAGCGTTGCACTTTTGGTAATAACGTTACCAATGTGATACATTTTCCCAATGTTATTAGCTTGAACTGCAATATCACTCATAGTATTTCCTCAAACCACATCTGCAAATGTCTTTTCCATGCGCCGGAAATAAAATGCGCCCGTCACCAGTAAAACCGTTGCCGATAGCGTAGAAACAATAATTAACACGCCCGGAGCCGTATCTGTTCCCAGCAGCGCCCATCGAAAGCCGTCAACCACCCCCACCATCGGGTTGATGGCGTACATGGCCCGCAAAATGGGGTTTTCAATTAAGCTCGATGGGTAGGCAATCGGCGTGGCAAACATCCAAAATTGGGTAATAAACGGCACCGTATAACGAATATCGCGAAACTGTACGTTCATGGCCGACAGCCATAGGGATGCCCCCAGCCCCGTAGCAATGGCCAACAGCAGCAAAAACGGCAGCCAGAGCACATTCCACGTCGGGTAGATGCCGTAAAAAACCATCATCCCCAATAACACGACAAAGGCCAGCACGAAATCGACTAAACCGGCTAATACGGAAGCCGTAGGCATGGCTAACCGGGGAAAGTAGATCTTCTTTATCAGATTCGAGCCGGAGACCAGGCTGTTCGACGCTTGCGTCAGGCGGGTAGAGAAAAATGTCCAGGGCACCAGAGCCGTATAGCTAAAAATAGGGTAGGGAATACCGTCTGAAGGCACTTTGGCTAATTTTCCAAAAAAGAGGCTAAAAACAATCATGGTCATAAACGGCTGCAAAATAGCCCACATTGCGCCTAAAATGGTTTGCTTGTACTGAACTTTAACATCGCGCCAGATAAGAAAATAGAGAAGTTCTCGATATTCCCACAGCTCGCCCAACTTCAACGATGTCCAGCCCTTTGAGGGTTTAAGCAGGGTAATCGGGTAATCCTCTACAAGAGGATCTGTTCTATTGGTACCTGGATAATTCTCTATTTGGTTTTCTGAAATCATTAACAATTTCTCCGTTACATATCGTATTTCAAGCGCTGGGTGTTTGGGCGGCGGCTTGAACCGCCATTTGTGCATATACCTGTGTTGCTTTGGCTAAATCTTCGGGAGTGCCAATATCGATATAGTGACCTTCCGTAAAGGTGACTGAGGCAACCCGTAAGCCGCTATCGATGGCTGCCTGAACCACATCGCCCACAAAAATTTCTTTGGCCCCAATCATGTCCTCTACCCGTTTTTGTTCTAAAAATGTGTGCATAAATGTGGTAAAAACGGGTGTCCAAACCGCAATAATCCAGGTATACTGAAGCATCGTCTGTTTTGGTTTGATGACGATACGCTTTACCCGTCCCATTTCATCGCACTCAACCATATCCATTTTGCGGGGATTATCAACCGGAAACAGCCCTAATACGACATCGGCTCCGGTTTCAGCCTGATGCTCGAACATGCGGCTAAAGGCATCATCCGGCTGAAACAGAATATCAGGAAATCCAAACACAATATCGGCTTGACGGATGAAAGGATAAGCCTGATCAAGCGTATACGGTGCGCCGTAAGGCAGGTTCATGATCAGGTAGGCTAAAGGCATTCCCACCAGGGTTCCATCGCCAAAGTAAGCCGGGATGTCCCACTTTCCGGGCCGCAAAATAACAAACGCTTTACTCGCCCCGGCCTGCTTCATTTTCTCTAGCAGGTAGTAGCTTACAACTTTAGGCCGGCCATCCACTGCATGAAACCCGATAGGGTACAGCTCTTTACTGCACGGCAGGGGGGCAATGCGCGATCCTATTCCGCCGGCCGGAAGCAATCCGACAATTTCTTTACCCGGCGTCACCTTACTATCCATCTGTTAACGTAAGCCAAAATATTCTTGTTGCTCGGCCCAAAGTTTATCGGCCAGCCGTCCCTTGGGCAACGTCACGTCCTCAAATGTGATGGCGTGATCGATGGGGACATCCCGCTTCATAACGGCCCCTTCGGACAAGCCCATCGGCAGCAAATTGTGCGTCTGAGCGACATCACTATTTTCAATAGTGCCATAGCAGGTAAAACCACCGATACCATCCAGCGTCTCGCCCGCTTTAATATCGCGTTTCGCCATCGTAATGACGTCGCATACCGGCGCACCCAACGGCGTCACCGCCGCGTCGCGGAATAAAACGGCGCGGGCAGCCGTAATCGGCACTTCCAGATGCGGCAGGTGGTAGGGCGTATAAAATACATAGAGCGGCCCTTCGCCCATTTTGAAATAATTCATGTACTGCTGTTTGATGGGGTTTTCGTTGTATCCCAACACAAATACGCCGGGGCCGGGTTCAGCCCCCAAAATGTAATCGACCAGGCCACCCTCAAGCAATTGCTCCATGGGAAACAGGTTGACCGCCTCGGTAGCGTGTTTGCACTCCGGACCGTACATGCCCCGTTGGCCGACTCTAAAACCGGTGCCGTTGGCGACGACGGCCATCTCCATAGAAATTTTTGTTCCGTCTGCAAACGAGGTAATCAGCTTCGGCTTTTGATTATACTTGGCAGCGAAAGCAGCCTGCGTTTTAGGGGTACGATAGTGATCTTGCAACCCCTTAATATTGCCGGCCAGCACAGGTTGATAGCCTATGGTTTTTACAAAACGTAACAAGTTCATCACCACACCCGGCTGGTCGCCGTCGGCATTGGTGATGACGACCCCGGCTTTATCGGCATACGTTTTCAAGATCGGGCCAACGGTAGCATCCAGTTCGGCGTTCATCAGCACGACATGCTTGCCATGCTCCATCGCCTTGAGCACTACGTGCGCCCCAAACTCGATTTCCCCTGTGGCTTCGATAATCACGTCGATGCCTTCAGCCTGAGCCAACAGCATGGCATCATCGGTAATGGCATAGTTCCCCTGGGCAATAGCCTGTTCGAGTTGGGACACGCTGCTCACCGTTTTTATCTCCTCGATCTCGGCCTGATGAAAAGCGCGGGCGGCTTCGGAGAGCGTGCGGTTTGAAACGGCAGCGACGCGCATGCCGGTTATTGCGCTTACAATTTGCAACACCGTGCCGCGCCCCATATAACCGGCCCCAATAATACCAACCTGCACCGGGTTGCCTTCTTTTTCTCGTTTTTCTAAAGCGGTATCTACAATAATCATATAAACTCCAGCCGTTTTAGGCTGTTTTAGAGACGGTGTTAACCGGCAAAAGCGGGCCAGTTTTGGTCTTTGTCAGAAATAATCAAATTTTCTTGAATGGGCCAGTCGATGGCAAAAGTCGGATCATCCCAACGGATGCCTTGCTCGAACCCTGGCGCATAAAATTGCGAGACCTGGTAAAAAACCTCGCTGTTGTCTTGCAGTGATAAATAGCCGTGGGCGCAGCCTTCCGGGATGTAAAGCATCGTATAATTATCAGCGCTCAACTCCAGGCCAAACCACTGCTTGTAAGTAGCCGACTCCGGACGAACATCGACAATGACATCAAAGACCGCACCTTTTACGCAACGGATCAATTTGGCCTCCTGGTGGGGCGCAGCTTGATAGTGTAGCCCGCGCAAAGTTCCTTTTTTGGCGCTAAAGCCAATATTGGCCTGAACCGGCGTAAAGTGAATGCCATGATCGGCAAAGGTATTAAGACACCAGCCCCGGGCAAAAAAGCCGCGATGGTCTTCAAACTTTTTTATATCGATGACGAATGCGTCGGCAATGTTCGTTGCTGCAAATTCCATAGATTACGCTTCCCCGTTATAGCCCGATACCATCGTACTTAGCCACACTCTGTTTGGGCAGCATCCGCCGACCATCAATTACCAGCGGTGGGTTGGGCAGCGACTCGAGCACCTGTGGCAAAGCCTGAAACTCGCCCCAGCGGGTCAACAGTACAACAACCTCAACATCCGAAACCGTTTCTTGCAAATCATCATAATAAACAATCTGGCTGTTGCCAAACAACCGTTTAGCCTCGGCATTGGCGATGGGGTCATACGCTTTAATACGGGCTTGCTCGGCCAGCAAATGCTGCACAATCGGAATAGCCGGCGACTCGCGCATGTCATCGGTGCCGGGTTTGAAAGCTAATCCCAATACGGCCACCCGCACACCGGCCAGGCTGGGGAAATATTTTTGCAGGATAGCAAGCACCTGCTGCGGCTGCTGCTCATTAACCTGGATAACCGAATCGAGCAGTTGCATTGGCCGACCAGCCTCTTTGCCATGGGCAATAAGCGCCTTCACATCTTTCGGGAAGCAACTGCCGCCAAAGCCGCAACCAGCCTCAAGGTAGGTGGTAAAAGCCGGCACCAGACGCTCGTTGTTGGGCATAATCGGGCTTAGCCGTTTGTCCAGATGAACACCACGCATCACATCGACTACATCAATGCCGCCCAGAGCGGTACAGAGGTTCCCCACTTCATTGGAAAAGGAGATCATCGTAGCCAACAACGCATTGGCCGTGTATTTGATCATCTCGGCTGTTTTGGCGGTCGTGCGAACGGTATCCACCCCTTCAAAGACGGCGTACAGGCGGCTCATAACCTCAAGCGTCTTATCATCAATGCCGCCTAGCACGATACGGTCGGGAGCCATAAAATCTTGGACGGCCTCTCCTTCACGCAAAAATTCGGGGTTCATCCCAACGCCAAAATCGAGGCCGGCCTGTTTCTCTGAGGATTCTTCCAAAATAGGCCGAACCACATCATCGGTGGTGCCGGGGACGACCGTGCTTTTAACGACCACCACGTGGTAAGCATCTTTGTTTCTGAGAGCACAGCCAATCTGGCGCGATACTTCTTTAATATAACGGAGGTCGATGGCACTCCCGTCAAATGGTGTACCTACGGCGATAAGCGATAACTCGGTGTCTAAAACCGCTTGGGTTAAATCGGTGGTGGCGGTCAGGCGAATACCAATGTTTTTCTTCAGCAGTTCGCCCAAACCTTTTTCATAAATGGGGGGGATAGCCTGATTGATTTTGTCGACTTTTTGCTGATCGACATCAACACAGATAACCTCGTGACCCTTTTCGGCCAAACATACGCCGGATACCAATCCGACATAACCGGTGCCAATAACTGAAACCTTCACTTACGCTTCCTCCGCATCAGCATTATCAGCGTACCACAGCAACGAACGCTTCAAGCCTTCTTCTAGGGAAATACCGGGATTGTATCCCAATTGGGTGCGTGCTTTGTCGATAACGGGACAGCGGCGGTTGGGATTATCGGCCAGATAATCTTTATCTTGGCTCATCTGGCGCACCACCTGACCTTGATACCCAAACAGATCACGCGCAAAGTCGGTAACGTAATCAGCCAACTGGGCCATCGAAATCTCCGGACTTTCCACGCCGATATTGTATGCTTCGCCGGGTTGGCCTTTAATGAGAATTTTGTAGTAGCCAACAACCGCATCGGCAATATAACAAAATGTGCGCGTCGGGCGGCCATCAGATAGCATCACAATATCTTCACCGGCCAGCACGTTACGGGCAAAATCGGGCAGTACCCGTCTGTCGGTAATTTTCAGGCCGGGGCCATAGTTATTAAAAGGCCGGGCAATTTTGATGGGCAGCTTATACTGCCGTGCAAAATTGACGCACAGCGTCTCGCCATAGCGCTTCGACTCATCATAGCAAGCCCGTGGGCCGGTGCAGGATACATTCCCTCGATAGGTTTCCGGCGTAGGGATATCTTCCGGTGTGGGGTCGCCATAGATTTCGCTTGTTGAGTAAAACAGAAACCCTTCAACCGGAACGCGACTATCTTGACGGGCCAGGCAATATTCCAACAGGATGCGTAGTCCATTGACATTGGCATCCATCGTTTCGATGGGATATTTGCGATAATATGTGGGGGAGGCTATTGAGGCAGCGTGGATAATATAGTGAAAGTCATCGATATCGGTCGGTAAGGGTTCGGTAATATCGTGCCTAACAAGCGTTAGGTTAGCATCATCCGCCAAGGCAGTGAGCCAATCCGGTACGCCTCGGATATAGTTATCGTACACGGTCAGATCGATGACGTGATCGTCACCACCTGTTTTGTTCCAGAATAAAATGGACTGTACCAAATAATAGCCCAAAAAACCGGCCCCGCCGACAATCAGCAGTTTTTTTCCGGCCATGCGAGAGAACTCGTCATGCAGATTGGCACAGATATATTCCAGGTCTTGCGCCACGACCTGTTGAGCAGACTGCGTTATGGGAGAGGTCATCATTAATCTTTCCAGACCTTCCAAGGAGCATTACCACTCTGCCACAAATCTTCAAGCACATTTCTATCGCGTAAGGTGTCCATTGGCTGCCAAAAGCCATAGTGACGATAGGCCGCTAGTTGCCCATCACGAGCCAACCCTTCCAATGGTTCACGCTCCCAAACGGTAGAGTCGCTGGTGATATAATCCAACACAGACGGCTCTAAGACAAAAAAGCCCCCGTTGATCCAGGCCATCTCGCCTCTTCCTTGGGGCTTTTCCTTAAAGCTGTTAACCTTTATCTGTTGATCTTCAAGGCTAAACGCGCCAAACCGTCCAGGAGGTTGAACGGCGGTTAGTGTTGCCAGGCTTTTCTGGTCGAAATGAAAGTTAATCAAACGCTGAATATCAATGTTACTTACGCCGTCACCGTAGGTCATACAAAAGGTTTCGTTGCCCAGATGCTCTTTAACGCGCCGCAAGCGGCCACCGGTCATCGTTTCGTAGCCGGTGTCGACCACCGTCACCCGCCACGGTTCGGCTCCGTTTTGATGAACTTCCATACTGTTATTTCTAATATCAAACGTTATATCAGACATATGCAAAAAATAATTGGCAAAGTACTCTTTAATCATATATCCTTTGTAGCCACAGCATATGATGAAATCGTGAATATCAAAAGCCGAATAGATTTTCATAATATGCCATAAGATAGGCTTTTGTCCTATCTCAACCATAGGCTTAGGCCGGATCGCGCTCTCTTCACTAATGCGCGTGCCGTAACCGCCGGCCAGGATAACTGCTTTCATACTATCGAACCCCTTTTCCAAAAATGACCGATGCTACGGTCCACCACAAAATCTGCAGATCAAATTTTAAGCTGCGTCGCTCTAAGTATTCAATATCATACTGGACAATTTCGTCGAACAGGATACCGCTACGCCCTCTTACTTGAGCCAGGCCTGTTATACCCGGAAAAACCTCCAGGCGCTCGTTGTGCCATCCCTGGTATTCTTCTACTTCCCAGGGAACGTTAGGGCGCGGCCCAACTAAACTCATTTCGCCAATAATTACATTCCATATTTGCGGCAACTCATCTAAGCTGGTCTTACGAAGAAATCGGCCTACCCGCGTTACCTGAGAATCGTGAGACGGTTTAAACACAACCTCTCCCGACGCATCGTCAGCCTTAATTTTGCCATTAACATAGGCTTTCATAAACGAGCGGTGCGACTCACGATCAATGTTATGATGCATTGTCCGAAATTTATACATTCTAAAGGTTTGACGATCTTTACCGGCGCGTAGTTGAACAAACAAAGCCGGCCCAGGCGAATCGAGCCGAATAAGAACAACTATAATTAACGCGAGAGGAACTAAAATTGGCAGTAATAGGATACAAAGCGTCAATTCGAAAGCTCTTTTAATAGCTTGATAACGCGGCCTATAGGGTTTAATTCCAACACGTTCAATAACAAGCCAACTCATGTAATCCTCCTCACAAATAATTTAAGCCCGCAAAAACCGTCTAGGGGGGAAACCCCTGTTCTGCATCTTTCGGTTGAATATACTCTTGCTTATCCAGATCTATCCAGTACCCTGGATCAGGTAACTTTTTGTCATCGGCACATTGTGTCGCCAGATTTAATAGCGCTTCAAACGTAACGGCTTGCTCAGGAAAACTGGCCGTTCCGGACAGCATATTGATTTTCATGTTCTCGTGAATAATTTTCTCCAGTTGGGAGGCAACTTTAGCCGCTTCCTGTTGCGATGTTTCGGGGAGGACTATCACGAAATCGTTATCTCGGCGCACAATTGTGCCAAAATCAGATACGTTTCGGGCCAGAACCCGCGTCACACCGGCCAAAACGTATTCATTCATCATAGCTCCTTGCACTTCGGCAATCATTCTGGGCAAGGCAATATCGACCGAGCTTTCGTCCACTTTTAAGGTTACAACCGACAGTGGGCGTTGATGATGTCGGGCGCGCCTTAATTCTCTATAAATAACGTCTTGGGCTTCTGAGAAGCTTTTGGCCGGCTTACCGATATAGCCACTTGTTATTTCATTGACCAATTGCTCAACTTCACGTAAGCCGTTGCTAATTTGCCGGGAAATCAATCCGGTTACAGCAATGCCACTAACCTGCGTAACGGTTAAAGGCAAAGCCGCCCCCCACAATGAGTCACCCCGACCAAATGATTTAAACAACAAAAAACTTGGAATAGGAATAAGTATCAACGCCAAGTATGACAACCGATTTGTTTTAGGAATGATTGCCGCAATTGCCGCAACAGCGACAAAAATATACGTATAGGAGCGAATATTTACAGGTGAATTAATACGTTCAATATTAAAAATAAATATAAGCCATATAATAAGTACAGTTACCCACAACCGAAGTCGATTCATCCAGAAGGATTCCTGTTTTATTTAAGGATTTCACATATATGATTATTAGACATAGGCGTTACGCCCTTGATACCTACTAATGTCATTTCGTAGCCAAAGGCGGAGAAATCCCTACAGCATTTGCTTGCAAACAGTTTTCTCAGAGATTTCTCGTCGTTTCTCCTCGAAATAACATGGCAACTATGTAACTCATAAGACAGACAAAACCCTCATTTTAGCATAGAGAAATGTCGAATTTATGCCTAAATTTTGATTGGTAAGGAAAAAACTTGCCCAGTTATCTTCAAGTTTGATGGATTATTGCGGTTTATGGGTATCCGGAAAGCGTGCTGCTAACCTTCTTTGTTAGGAGAGGTGTAAATTTGCCACTAAATAAAGAGGGCATCTATTTTAGCACTGGGCCAAATGAGTTTTTAAGTCTACTCAAATTATCTCATAGGAATAATGGCCTATTAAGCCAACCTAGTGGAATACTGAAAAATGTAACACGTTAACATATATATTGGCTAAGAATTCCATGTGAAAAGAGTTAGAAAAAGAGTGGGGTTATTTATGAGGCGTTAACGGTAACCAAAAACCAAATGTACTTCCCTGATCGACCTGGCTACGAGCGGTTACTTTACCATCGTGGGCCTCTACCGCTGATTTAACCAGGGCCAATCCTAGACCCAAGCCTTCTAAGCCCCGTTTGAGATCATCAACGGTCTGGGTAAAAGCCGTCCAGATAGTATCCAACTTTTCCGCCGGCACGCCAACGCCGGTATCTTTAACTTCGAAAAAAATCTTTGTCGCGGTTGCCCTGCCGGATATATCTACCGAACCATCGGCTTTATTAAATTTAATAGCATTGTGAACCAGATGATGAATTGCTTCGCTGATACGCTGTTGATCGAGGTAAACGAGGGGTAAGTCGGGTGGAAAATTGAAGGTTAAATGAATGTGGCGCGCTTCTACCAATCGAGAAAGATGAGCCGTTGCATCTTTTGTTAGCGTTGCCAAATCGGTTTCCTCTAAAAATAGTTCGCCTTGCTTACTCATCAATGAGGCAAACGAAATCAAGCTATCAATCATCCGATGACCTTCGACCAATTCCTGATCGAGCCGTTTAATCTGGTCCAGCAATTCATCGTACATTCCCGCTTCCAGGTAGCGGTACAGAAGTTGAACCGATAAATTCGCGGCAACAAAAGGGCTGCGCAACTCATGCGTAATAATCCCAATAAAGGAAGATTTAAGGCGATCTAACTCTTTAAGCCGCTTGTAGGCTCGCTGCAAATCTTTATCCAGTATCCGTACATTCTGGATAATCCCGGCCAATTGGGCTGCAATCAGCTCGGCCAGCAGCACTTCATCGGTTGTAAAATCGCGATCGGGTAGGTCGGCATCTAAACCGATGGTGCCGATAACCCGTCCTCTAGCCAGCAAAGGCAAAATCAACAAGCACTCAATGTTACGTTTTCGCAAAATATCGTGTGAAGCTTCCGTTAAATGGCTTTCTTGCGGTTTATGCACAACAATCGACTTACCCGTTTCTATCACCTGCACCGAGGCCGGATTTCCATCTAGCGAAATAATGGTCCCCACAGTACTGGGGACAGATTCATCGCGACTATAATAGGCCACTACCGACAATTCGGTACGCTCTTCATTAAGCAGGGTAATGCCACTGCTATGCACATCAAACAAATGTACCATCTCGCGAGCCACGGTTTCCAACGCAGTTTGGGTATCGCGAGCCGAAGCCACCATTTGCATAATAAAATTAACAGCCGTTAATTGATTCACCTGCGCTTCTAATTGGGCTGTTCGCTCAGCTACTTTCTGTTCCAGCGCACGATGATAGGCCTTACTTTGCTCTTGCGATTGCTTTTCTAAGGTAATATCACGCATAATGCCCTGATAGCCAACTACCTCGCCCTGACCATTGCGCCGCACGGCGGCGGTTATGATGCAATCAACCGTTTTACCACTATGGGTCAAAAATTCTTCTTCAAAATCCGCTACCATGCCCTCAGCGTTTAGCTTTTTCCAAAATCGGACATATCGTGTCGATGTACTAAAAAGATCAGAGATGTTTTTTTGCAGAGCTATGTCCCGGCTAAATCCAAACAGTTGAATCCAAGCAGGGTTTACATCAACCAATTGCCCCGTAACAGAGGCAATGAAAATAGGGTTGATCGTGGTTTCAAATAAATTACGATAATGAGCTTCACTCATAAAAGAGCCTCGAGCGTTCGGTGGTCTCAAAAGGCAAATATACGTTATCTACTATGACACAGAAAAAGCTGTGAGGTACACTGGAATTTTATAAGATTATAAATATGGCTGTGATAGTTATTTCTTATCGGCTGTACACCAATTATATCGAAGAAAGAGAGAGAAGGAAATTCTAAGAAGAGAAACCTGACTAAAGACTCAAGGCTACATTAAATTAATGATTAATAGCGTCCACGCGAGAACCCTTATCTGCTATAATCATATAAACCCGGTGTAACTAACGGCTTAGGTGACTGGCACTTTTGCTCAAATAGTGAACATTGCGTGGAATCTAACGCTACAATTACCCCGATTAAGTGTCAGTCACCCGTCTGCTGAGTAAATACAACTCTGTTTTGTTTGATAAAAAGAAATAATCTCTTTATAATCAAAAGTTAGAAGTTAACTATAAATGGCTGTGGGAATCGACTTCAATCGCCTCTACTTGTTAACTATAATTGGTTAAAAACCTATGCCAGATAGCAAAAAAGCAAAAACGCAACGCATAAAGGATTTAGCTCGATTACGAAAACGGGTTACAGAATTAGAGTCATTAGCTGCCAAGCAAACAAAAACAAAGCATGATCTTGTTACCAGTGAGAATAGAAATCGAGCGCTAATAGAAGCTATCCCTGATGCCATTTTACGCATTGACAAAAATGGCTATTATATTGATGTCAACGTTCCAAAAGAATTCAAGCTGTTTCACCCCCCACATTTGTTGATTGGAAAGCGCATTCAAGACGTTCTTCCTCCCGATTTAGCCAACTGGGAAATCCAACAAATCCGCTCTACCATAGAGACCGGTCAATTATCTACCACAGAATATGAACTGACAATTGATGGTGAACGGCGCTATCGTGAGTCGCGCATGGTAAAAATATCGGATAGTGAAGCCATCGTGATTCTTCGTGATATTACACAGCGGAAAAAAGCAGAGGAAGAACTGCGCCAAAGCGAGGCCCGTTTTCGGCGAGTGATTACATCAATTAGTGATCATGTTTACATGACACGACTAACCCCGGACGGTAGCTACAAAAATCTCTATGTTGCACCCAGTTTTTCGACACTAACCGGCTACGCATTGGAGAAATTCCTTAGTGATTGGTCATTTTGGCCTAATCATGTTATCCATCCCCAGGATAAAAACATCGCGGCCACGCAAGCAAAACGATTAAGCGAAGCTAAAAATAGCGAAATTGAATACCGCATTGTACTGGCCAATGGAGATGTTCTTTGGATAAGAGATAGCGCTCGTACAGAAGTCGATAGCGAGGGTACGGTTATCTACGGCATCATCAGCGATATCACTGCCAGTAAAAAACTTCAAACAGAAATAACGCAGCTCTACCACGTAACCCAGCAGCGAACAAAGCAATTAGCAGTTCTTTACGAATTGGATCGCGCTTTGTCGGCAAGCCTCAATCTTGATGACATTTATCGCTCCTTTGCCCAGCACACAAACCGCCTCCTTCCGTATGATAGAATGTCGATTGCCTTGCTTGAAGAAACCTTGTTTCATATTGTTTACACAGCCGGTATTGTCGAACCGGCTATCGGGTCAACATTTCCACTCGAAGGTTCAACATCGGGTCAGGTTGTCAAAACACAGCAACCTCAGTTATACAAAAATCCAACGGATTTAAACGCGATAAAAGACATTACTTGGGCCGCAGGTGTTCAATCAATTATGATCTTGCCACTTCTCGTGAAACAGCAGTCTATGGGTACATGGAACATCGGAAGTTGTCGGGCTAATCGCTATACAGAGGAAGATTTAGAGCTGGCCCAAGCCATGGCCGATCAACTGGCAATAGGCATTGAAAATGCCCAGTTGTACCAACAGGCACAACGAGAAATTGCCGAGCGTAAACAAGCCCAAGATGCGTTAGAAACAGAGCGTGCCTTACTGACCCACCGCGTCGAGGAGCGAACGGCTGAAATACGCGACGCCAATATCCAATTAGCCCGAGCCGCCCGCCTTAAAGATGAGTTTTTAGCCAGCATGAGCCACGAGTTGCGAACACCACTCAACGCCATTTTAGGCATGTCTGAAGCTTTGCTTGAACAAGTGTACGGTTCTCTTACCGACAAACAGATGAAATCCTTAAACATTATAGAAGAAAGTGGACGTCACCTTCTTTTATTAATTAATGAGATTCTTGACCTGGCCAAGATTGGAGCCGGCGAGCTAAATTTAGAAATCAGCCTGGTGGTGGTTGAGGACATTTGCCAGGCCAGTCTCAGAATTATCAAACAGACGGCCTACAAAAAAGAGATCAAAATCTCGTACAAGTTCGACCAAAAAATCATGTATTTTCAGGCCGACCACCGGCGTGTAAAACAAATTTTAGTCAACTTATTAAGCAATGCTGTCAAGTTTACCGATAAAGGCGGAACGATTGGCCTGGAGGTTGAAACCGACGTCGACAATGCCTTGCTCCATTTTACCGTTTGGGATACCGGCATCGGCATTGCCCCCGACCAAATCGACCACCTTTTTGACCCCTTTGTACAGCTCGACAATCGCCTTGCTCGCGAATACGAAGGAACCGGACTAGGTCTATCTTTAGTGCATCAATTGGTTACTCTTCACGAAGGAAAAATCACCGTCGACAGCCAACCCGGCCAGGGCAGCCGTTTTACGGTAACCTTCCCTACTGATCGGCAGTTCGATCCAACACTGCCTACATCAAAGTAATAGACTTTTTACGCTTTCAAATTTCAATTCTATTTGCCCCATTGATCCAATAAGCTTACTATATTCGTTACTTTACAAACGCATTTAACGAATAAACGTTTCACATTCGGAGGAACACAATGGAATATACCAATCTCGGCCGCACCGGCCTAAAAGTCTCTCGCATCTGCCTGGGCACGATGACCTACGGCACGCCCGACTGGCGCGATTGGGTGTTGTCTGAAGACCAAAGCCGTCCCTTTATTAAACGTGCTCTGGAAATGGGCATCAACTTCTTCGACACCGCCGATATGTACTCGCTCGGCGTCAGTGAAGAAGTTGTAGGCCGCGCTTTACGTGATTTTGCGCGTCGCGACGAATATGTACTGGCGACCAAAGTCTACTTCCCGATGGGTGACAAACCCAACCAGGGCGGTCTATCCCGCAAACACATCTTCGAGGCCGTCGATGCTTCCTTGCAACGTCTCGGTATGGACTACATCGACCTGTATCAAATCCACCGCTGGGACTACGAGACGCCTATCGAGGAGACCCTCGAAGCGCTGCACGATGTCGTTAAATCGGGCAAAGTGCGCTACATCGGGGCGTCGAGCATGTTTGCGTGGCAATTTTCGAAGGCCCAATATTTAGCCGACATTCACGGCTGGACCCGCTTCGTCTCGATGCAAAATCACTACAATTTGGTTTATCGGGAAGAAGAACGCGAGATGAATCCGCTGTGTGTCGCCGAAGGAGTCGGCCTCATCCCCTGGAGTCCGCTGGCTCGCGGCTTTTTGGCCGGCAACCGTCAACGCGGCGAAAGCAGCGGCCCCACTACCCGCGCCAAATCCGATAACTTTGCTCATGATATGTACTACACTGATACTGATTTCGACATCGTCGATCGTGCTGTTGCGCTTGCGGATCAAAAAGGGGTTAAACCGGCCCAGATTGCCCTGGCTTGGCTGCTGCACCAACCCGGTGTAGCCGCTCCGATTGTTGGAGCCAGCAAGATGCACCATCTGGAAGAAGCCGTGGCCGCCCTAGACGTTTCGCTGACACCTGAAGAATGCCAGCAGCTTGAAGAGCCTTACCAACCCCATCCTATTCTGGGACATAGTTAAAATTTTTGAAACCAGATGACAGTCGCCTATGTCGATAAATCAATGTTTGTGTAGCTCATGCAGATCAATTTACCGTACTTAGGTGACTGTCACTACTGAAATCACATTATGCCTAAAATGAAAAAACCCTCCCTTGACAGGCTAGGCTCGCCTTATTACAATTTTATACAGGTGGGATGAATAAAAAGGATGGTTTAACAATGGAAACCATAGAAATAGAAATCTCTTCAGAACTCTACCAACGGTTACGGCCATATCAAAAAGAGTTAGCCCATATCCTGGAATTAGGTTTAGGGCGTTTGGAGGAAACTTCACCACTTGTGACGGCTACGCCCTCACCAGCTTCTCCGGAACAAGTGATTGCTGTCTTACATCAAGTTGGCACTGTGGGAGCAGATATGACTACCATTGTCGCGAACTTAAATCTTCCCGACAATAAAAGTTGGCGTCCTCTTCAAACTAGCGGACAATCGGCTAGTGAAATTATTATTCAGCAACGACGTGAAATGACCGGTGACTGAAACAAACTATTTCGATAGCAGTGCTCTCGTAAAACGCTACTTTATTGAAACTGGCTCTATGTGGGTTCAAAATCGATACAATGATCCCGAACAGATCATCGCCTTATCAGATATTGGGCGGGTTGAAATTGCCGCCGCTTTTGCCAGTAAGTTGCGTCAAAAAACCGTTAGCCAGACCAACTACCAAAAAGCACTAAAAAAATTAGCCGCCGATACCCAACAAAGATACCAAATTCTCCCTCTGACCTCTCAGCTAATTGATGAAGCAATTATTCTAACAGCCCATCATAAACTTCGTGGCTATGATGCTGTACATCTTGCCTGTGCCTTATTTCTTAATCAAGCACTCCGTACCCATAACCTCAAACCGGTCATTTTTATATCAGCAGATAATGATCTATTAGAGGCCGCTCAGGCAGAAGGTCTCGCCATCAATAACCCCAACTTGTATTCCTGAATATATTACGCATATCAGTGCCTTACTATACAGTAAACCTCAACGACAACCTCAACGACAACCAATGGCACCTTGGACAGGTGCCACGCCGACCCTTTACTGAATTCAACGTGTTTGATCTGCACCAGGTATCAGAATGGCTACCGGCCACCGTACCCGGCAATGTTCGCACCGATCTACTGGCTCTCAATCGTATTGCTGATCCCTTTTTTGGTGAGCAGTATCAAACCAGCCGCTGGGTCGAAAATGTGGATTGGTGGTACCGGCGCTCGATAGCTCTCGATCCTTTACCGCCGTCGGCTCAGGCTTTTCTCATTTTTGAAGGCATCGACTATCTTTCAGTCATCTTCATCAACGGACAGGAAGTCAGCCGTCACGAAGGCATGTTCTCTCGTCAAATTGTTGACGTAACATCAGCCGCACAAACCGGGCAGATCGACATCGCCGTGCGAGTGTGGGGTAGTTCAGCTCTGCCGCGTCGTAGCCTTAATTGGCTTCAAAAACGATGGCAATATATCGCCTCCAAACTGCACCGGAGTTGGACCGGCGTCTACCCTGATCGTTCAGCCACTACAAAATGCCAAATGTCTTTCGGTTGGGATTTCGCCCCGCCTATCCGTACAATGGGGATCTGGGATGATGTCCAACTAAACATTATCGGCCCGGTAGTCATTTTGGAAGCCGGAGTTACGGCCATGCCCCACGGCGTTTCCACGTCAGAAGGAAACGAGCCTTCAACCGGCAGCGTCCCTGCTGATCTCGCACTGCACCTGACCCTCAACAGCACCCAGGCTACACCGGCGAAAGCCATCGTCACGCTCACCCCGGCCAACTTTTCGGGCGATCCGCTGCCGTCCCAAACATTTGCGATGACCTTGCCCGCCGGTCGCTTCGATAAATCCCTCTACTGTCGATTACCTGCCGTAGAACTATGGCAGCCGTGGGATCGCGGATTTCCGCATCTCTACAATGTGACCGTTACGCTTATACATCCCTATGGACATCCTCTTGATGAAATCACGCTGCGCACCGGTTTCCGCACCGTTTCGTTTAACCGCTGGCAAATTAGCCTTAACCACCATTTCGAATTTATGCGCGGCCTCAACTGGGTGCCTGCCGATGCCTTTCCCGGTCGCCTTCGGCCTGCCGATTATCAAGAACGACTACAACAAGTGCGGGACAGCGGGGCTAACCTTCTCCGCGTGTGGGGCGGCGGTCTTCGTGAAAAACAAGCCTTTTACGATACGTGCGATGAACTAGGCTTGCTCGTCTGGCAGGAGTTCCCTTTTGCCTGCGTTTTTCTGGGTGCGTACCCAACCGACGCCGCCTATCTCAGCCATGTTGAAGCCGAATGTGGTGCTATCGTGCGCCAGACCCGCCACCACCCCTCGATTATTCTCTGGTGCGGCGGCAACGAATTCAGCCGACAGCGCAATCGGCCTTTGCTCAACACTCTGGCAAACGTCATTGATCGCTACGACGGCACGCGCCCTTTCATTCCCACCTCGCCTAATTTCGCTCATGGTGGGGATGTCCACAACTGGCACGTCTGGCACGGCAAGGCTCCCCTCCACAGCTACCAGCATGAGACCTCGCGCTTTCTTAGTGAATTTGGTCTCCAAGCCCTGCCCCATCCCGACACCCTTCGCGCCGCCCTGCCCGATCCCATCGACTCTAGCCAATGGGCCACCCATAATGCCGATCTCGCCAAACTCCAACACTATGGCTCAATTACGAATTATGAATTAGGAATTATGAATTATGAGGCCTCGCTTCACAATTCTTCATTCTCAATTCTCAATTCTCAATTCACCCAGGCCACCGCGCTTCAAATTGCTATCGAGCATATACGGCGGCGTAAAAGCCATACCGGCGGCCTTTGCATCTGGCAATTCAACGAACCCTGGCCG